>JAEUJR010000325.1 GCA_016793585.1 Archangium sp. | reverse complement strand
CGACGTGGGAATACCTTTCCCCTCTTCGCCCTGCACGTCTCTTGTCCACACTTCGGACAATGATGGGGTACACCTGTCTCGGAATCAGACGAGGCACCACTCCGCCATGGACTACGAGCGCTACCAGAACCTGCACACGATCGTGATGCTGCGGGACATCTTGCGGAAGTGGTGGCGGGCTGAGCTCTCGTTCGCAGACAAGAGCGGCCAGGTGATCGAGTGGACGAAGGGGCCGATCACGCCGCCGCCGAATGACTTCTGCCGCCTGTCGCTCTTCTCGAAAGAGGGCTTTCGCCGCTGTTGTTCATCGGTTCGGGTGCTCCACGAGAAGTTCAAGGCGTCGAAGAAGCTGCGCCGAAGCCAGTTTCACGAGTGCCACCTGGGCTTCACCATCGTGGGCGCTCCGCTGCACATCAACGGCGAGTACGAGGGCATGCTCTTCGTCGAGGGCTTCTCGCGGCAGGAAGTCAGCCCGCGTGAGGCCGAGCAGCTGAAGACGAAGATCGCCGAGCTCAATCAGGGAGCGACCGATCTCGAGCGCGCCATCGAGCGTGTTCCCGTCATGGACGACCGCGAGGTCGACAAGATCTGCGACCTGCTCGAGTTCGGCGCGAACGAGATCGGCAACTTCGAAGCCGAACTCTCACGCAAAGACGAGACGATTCAGTCGCTGTCGACCGAGCTGACCGATCGCTACAAGTTCGAGAACATCATCGGCCGCAGCCAGTCGATGCTCGAGGTGTTCCGCATTCTCGAGCGCGTCTGCCAGTCGGACTCGACGATTCTGATCAACGGCGAGTCGGGCACGGGCAAAGAGCTCGTCGCGCGCGCGATTCACTACAACGGCCCCCGCAAGGACAAGCCGTTCGTCGTGCAGAACTGCTCGGCCTTCAACGACAACCTGCTCGAGAGCGCGCTCTTCGGTCACGTGCGCGGCGCGTTCACTGGCGCGCTGCGAGACAAGAAGGGCCTCTTCGAAGTGGCTGATGGCGGCACGTTCTTCCTCGACGAGGTCGGCGACATGTCCCCTGCCCTGCAGGTGAAGCTCTTGCGGGTGCTGCAGGAGGGCACGTTTCTGCCCGTCGGCGGCACCACGCCGAAGCAGGTCGACGTGCGCGTCATCTCGGCGACGCACAAGGATCTCACCGAGCTCGTGAAGAAGAACGAGTTCCGCGAAGACCTCTTCTACCGGCTCAACGTCATTCGCATTCAGGTGCCGGCGCTGCGCGAGCGCAAAGACGATCTGCCGATGCTGGTCGATCACTTCATGCGCAAACACAAGCGCGACGGGCAGAAGGCGCGCGGGCTGGCGCCAGAGGCGATGTCGGTGCTGCAGAGCTACCACTGGCCCGGCAACATTCGAGAGCTCGAGAACGAGATCGAACGGCTGCTCGTGCTCGGCGGCGATCAAGATCAGCTCACGCCAGATCTGCTCTCGAGCCGCATTCGCGACACGGTCAGCGGGGCGATGGGCACGAACGTGATCGGCAGCTCGCGCATGGCCGCGGTGCCAGTCGGGCGGCTGAACGACGCGGTGGAGCAGCTCGAGCGAGACATGATCTCGCAGGGCCTGCAGCGCACGAAGAACAACAAGAGCCGGCTCGCGCGTGAGCTGGGCATCAGCCGCTCCAACCTGATCCTCAAGATCCAGAAATACGGGCTCGAGAAGCCCGGCATGTCGAGCAGCGAAGACGAGGAGGCCGAGGCCAGTGCCTGATGGCGGATCGCGGTTCTTTCACCAGTCGTTCTTCACCACCGATGACGGCGCGCCTTTGTGGTTCGAGGAGCGCGGTGGCGGCCCCGGCCTGCCTGCAGTGCTCAACGACGGCCTGGGCTGCGATGGCTTCATCTGGCGCTACCTCTGGGAGCCGCTCACCGCGCAGCGTCGCGTGATGCACTGGAACTATCGCGGCCACGGGAAGAGCGGCGTACCGACCGACTCCACCCGCATCGGCGTCGAGTACACGTGCGACGACCTGGCGCGGCTGATGGATCACACGAAGATCGAGCGTGGCGTGATCTTCGGGCACTCGATGGGCGTGCAGGTGGCGCTCGAGTTTCACCGCCGGTACCCGCAGCGTGTCGCCGGGCTCGTGCTGCTCTGCGGCTCGTACGGAACGCCGCTCGACACGTGGCACGATCACTCGCTGATGCGCCTCGCGTTCCCGCGCATGAAGGCGATGGTCGAGAAGTTCCCCGACGTGGCGAAGCTGATCACCTCGAAGCTGCTGCGCACCGAGCTCGCCGTCGAGTTCGGCATTCGCACCGAGCTGAACCCCATTCTGCTGAACCACAACGACTTCCACCCGTACATGGAGCACCTCGCGAAGATGCACCCGCTGTACTTCGTGAGAACGCTCGACTCGTTGAAGGATCACTCGGCGCTCGATCACCTGCCCGACGTGAACGTGCCAGCCCTGGTCGTCGGTGGAGAGATCGACAAGTTCACGCCCGTCTGGCTGAGCCAGCGCATGGCCGAACACCTGCCCCAGGCGAAGTACCTGTTCGTGCCGGGCGGCAGTCACACCGCGCCGCTCGAGCGACCTGGTCTCGTGAACGACGAGATCGATCAGTTCCTCAAGCAGTTGAAGTGAAGACCGCCACGTCCTGCGACTCCGCCCTCAGCGAGAGCCACGGCCGCGCGGGAATGGGAAGATCGACGCAACAGAGCCGAATCGGTCGAGGCAGCGCTTCGAGCTCGTCGAGGAACGCACTCAGGCGATCGCCGCTGAACGGGCAATAGAGGAAGAGGACCGTGCCTTCGACGAGGTGAGCGTCACCTTCGAGGGTCTTCACGCGAGCCAGGCCGAGCCGTTGCGAGACCGACTGCGCCACCTGAACCAGCTGCGGCTGAATCTCGAGGCCGAGGGTCGAGGCTCCGGTGAGCAGATGAACGATGGTCGTGACGCGACCAACTCCGGAGCCGACGTCGACGAAGAGGTCTGTGTCGTTCACGCCAGCGAGATCGATCGCGCGCAGCACCGAGTCGATCGCGCACGGCAGGTAGGGAACGGCTCCACGTGGAAGCGCCGGCCCGTCGTCGGGAATGTCGTCGAGCCCCAGGAGCCGATCGACCCACGCGTCGCGATCTCGGTGCGGAATCGTGTTCAGCGCCTGGCGAACGAGCGTCGGCGTCGCCCTTCGCTGCAGCACCAGCTCACGAATCGAGAGCGCGTCCTCCACGAAGGGGCAGCCTACTGGTGATGCGTGGCCTCGTGGGCTCAAGTGTCGACCGAGTGGCGACCTGTCCCGACCATGCACGTGAGCTGACGCCGGCGCCGCTGGGCCGGGCATGTCCGTTCTGCCGTGGCGTGCTGGTCTCTTTGCCTGAGCTTGAAGCGGCGGTTTCCGAGTCGACGACGGTGATCGAGGTGGAGTCGCGGCTCGACGCCCTGCCCTTCAAGAAGCGGCGCGCGTGCCCCGACTGCGCGGTGACGATGACGCCGTGGCGCATCGGGCGGCTCGAGGCGTGGATCGAGAAGTGCCCGTCGTGCGAGCTGCTCTGGGTCGAGGCGTCGGATCTCGCGTCGCTGAAGCTCGTGACGAAGACCATCGCCCGGCAAGACGCATGGGCCTCGATGGACACGAAGTCGCGCACCGAGATCGCGCAGGGCCTCGCCGACGTGCCAAAGCCGATCGCACAGCCGACGGCCGGACAGACCGTGCAGGCGCTCGTTGGAGTCCCCGTTCTCACCGGTCTCGAAGGCGCGCAGCGATCGATCGCCACGTATGTCTCGCTGCTGGGGCTGACGCTCGCGTTCGTCGCGAGCCTTGTGTGGCCCGAGACCTTCGGCTTCGAGGCGCTCGCCTATCGCGCCGATCGTGACTCGCTGTTGGGCGTCGTGCCTGCCGTGCTCGCCCACGACGGCTTTGGTCACGTTCTGGGCAACCTCTTCTTCGCGTTTCTCTTTGGCGACGCGGTCGAGCGAAAGAGCCCGCACTGGCTGGTGCCCGCGATGCTCTTCGGCGGTGGCGCCCTGACCCTGCTGGTCGATTCGTTCTTCACCGATTCCCGAGTGCTGATCGGCGGAGCCAGTGGCGGGGTCTTCGGCTTGATGGGTCTGACGCTCGTGTTGCAGCGTCGCGGCAGGTGGGTGGTGCCACTCCCGGGCTTCATGAGCGCGCAGCTGCCGTTGCCGTTCGTGATGACGCTCTACGTGGGCTTCGACATCTGGATCGCATCGATGGGTGACTCCGGCGTCGCGTGGGTCGCGCATGGCGCCGGCTTCGTGCTCGGGTTCCTCGCTGGAATCGCTGCTGGTCGATGGAGTCGCTAGCCCAGCGCCGATCTGCTCCCGTACAGTCACGCTCCGGGGGAACGCGATGACATCGAAACTGCGGTGGGTCTGGGACGAGACCATGATGGGCCTTGCCTTCAACGGTGCGCTCGCGGCGGTCGCTTCGTTCGGCCACATTCATCGGGAACCGTCGTGGCAACCAGCGTGCCTCGCGACGCTCGCGATCCTGCTGGGGGTGTTCGCGGTCACCGTGGTGCACCTGAGCGCTCCTGGTCGCCTCGCGACGGCCTTCGCCTCGTTTCGCAAGCCAGCCGCCATCGGAGCGACCGTCCTGCTCGCCCTCGGCGTGCTCGCGCTTGGTCTTCTCAACGCGACGCCGATGGCGCCTGGAGCGCCCTTCAACCTTCAGGGGCAGGGTCAGTCACAACTGAACCTCTGGCTGCACGCAGCAGTCATCGTGCTCTTCTGGCCTGCTGTGTGGTCGAGCCAGCTTCGTGCCGAACGAGCCGACCGCCGGGGGCTGATGATCAACCTCTTCATCCTCATCGTCGTGATTCAGGCCGTGCTGCACGCAGCGCGCATGTACGAGTTCCACGACCACACGGTCGTCGGCGCTGCGCTCGCGAGCTCGACGCTGGCCTTCGTGCTCGTGTCGATGGTGGCTTCCTTCTTCGCGTGGTTTCTGACGCGTGACGCGGTCTCGGCGAGTCTGGGCTCCACCGGCACGTCGGCACCTCCCGAGGTCGTCACCGACTCCGAAGCCATCGGCATCGCCGCCTCAGGCGGTGGCATTCGAGCGACTGCTGTCGCGACCGGGGCACTGGCCGTCATTCAGAAAAGCCCACTCTGGCGGCGCGTTCGATTCATCAGCGCCGTCTCGGGAGGCAGCTGGGCGCTCGCGAACCTCGTGCGCGCGCGGGACTCCGGCGACGATGAGCAGGCGCCTGAGCGGGCCATCGCCAACCTGAAACGAAACAAGGACTACATTCGGCGCGGCACCACGGCAGAGTGGCTGGTGCGACCGCTGAGCGTCGCGATCGTCGGCACTGCCCTTCAGCTGCTGAGTCTGCTGTTCGCCCTCGGCCTGCTCGTCGTGTTCGGGCTCTACCTCGACGAGCTGGAGGGCTCGGAGCAGGCAGTCTGGTTCGGACAGCTGCTCACCCCGCTCAAAGACCTCGCCCTCGCCATCGATGACCAGCTCTACCTGCGCGACGACCTCGTTCACCTGGCGACTCCTTTCGGCGTAGGCGCCCTCGCGGGCGCGGTGGGGTTCACGATGATCGGCGTCGGCTGCGCTCTGATGCTGTTGGCGACGCTGCGCTGGAGCTCGCTGGTCGAGGCGGCGGTTCAGAGACTGGCAACCGACCTGATCTGGCACGGCGCGCTGATCGTGATCGCGGTGACGATCCCGGTACTGGCGCTGACCTCGACCTCACTCCTCGTCGGGGTCGGCGTCGTCGCGGCAGTGGGCTGGGCGTACATCAAGGAGTGGCGCCTGCAGGGCCTGGGAGTCGCGTCACTGCTCGCTGGCGTCGCCGGCGCGATCGGGGTCGCGATGGACCAGAGCAAGTTCCTCCACCGCGTTCACCTGGGCCTCGATGGCGCCATTCGATCGGGCCTCGCGATCGCCGTCGAGACGACGGGGCTGCTCAGCACCGCACTCCAGACCTTCGTCGCGAACCACTTCACCCCCTGGCCCGAGAACGAGAAGGTCGGGCTTTCGCTGCTCGTGTTGATGGGGCTGCTCGGGTTCTTCTACTTCCTGATCTCGCTCCTGATTCGGCTCGAGGCGGTCGGGCTGGGGCCGGTCTGGCGGTCGTGGGTGGCGAGCTTCGCCGAGGCCGAAAGGCACCCCCTCGCCTGGCCCAACAAGGGGCCGACCCCCATCATCAACATGGCGGTGAACGCGCCCTCCGAACCGTTCAAGGTCGCCCACTTCGAGGCGAGCCCATCGCTCGTGGGTGGGCCAACCGTCGGCTACGTCGCGCAGGCCGACAGCTCGCTGTCGATGCTCGATGCGATCGCGGTCAGCTCGGCTGCGCTCAACTCGCAGGCCGGCAAGTACGTGAGCCCGTGGCTGAGGCCGCTGCTCTCGTTGTTCAGCTTGAAGCTCGGGCGTTGGCTGCCCCACCCCGGCCTGGGCGCCCGCCCGCTGCCTGCCCTTGCCCTGCAGTACATGAACCGCGAGTTCATGGGCTGGAACTCGCTCGGCGACGCGCACCTCTTCCTCTCGGATGGAGGCCACTTCGAGAACCTCGGAGGCTACGCGCTGCTCCTTCGTGGCGTGCCGACGCTGGTGCTGATCGACGCCGCGGCCGACCCGAAGTACCAGTTCGAAGATCTCTCGCGCTTCATCGATCTCGCGCGCTACCGCGGCTACTCACTCCACGGCCTCGAGCTGCAACGTCACGTACCGCCCAACGACGTCGACGCTTCGGGCCTGCTGGTCGCGACCTCGGTGGTGAGCGAAGGCGAGCTGCG
>JAEUJR010000324.1 GCA_016793585.1 Archangium sp. | reverse complement strand
CGTCACCAGCAGCGCGAGTGCGAGCATGCCTCCGGAATAGGCCGGTTTTTGACCCCCGAAAGTTTCCGCTACAGCCTTGCAGCATGCGCACCTCAAAGCGGTTCGATGGTGGTGGGCGGCGACGGTGGCCCCGGTTCTTTCTCGACCATGACTGGTTCGTCGAATCGAACGGTTGCTCGGCGATGGGCCGCGGCCTCGAGCTCACCGTGAGGGGCGCGCGACTGCCGGTCAGCTGCCGCTCTCCCTTCACCGAAGAGGTGATCCTCCACGTCTCGCTGCCCGCACGGGAGCGCATGTTCAAGGCGAGGTGTTCGGCCGAAATGGTCGATGGCCGGGGGTGGGTGCTCACCTTCAAAGAGGTGGCCCCCGACGATCTTCAACTGCTCGGGCATACCCTGATCGGTGAATTCGGGGTGCTGGCCCTGCCAGAACCCCATGAAAAGCCTCTGCGTCGCCGCCAGCCCGAAACGCGAACAGTAAATTCAGCGAGTTAGGGTCTGTCGGGCATTTGCAGAGCAGGTGGGTGTCCGGGGTAGGGTGTCAGAGCCCGTCTCCGGAGGTCGCATGCTTCGGTCGTCCCCTGCAGTCACGTCGTCGTCGAGCCGTTCCGCGGTTCCCAGTTCCGAGCGCCCGCTGGTGCTGGTGGTGGACCCCGATCGTTCGGCGCGCGCGGTGCTCGAGGTCGCGCTCGCGCGTGATGGCTTCGACGTCTGGAGCGTGGAATCGGCAGAGCAGGGGCTTGGCGTGCTGCGGCGGGGACGAACTCCCGACGTGATCGTGCTCGAGACGGACCTGGCTGGTGGCGACGGCTTCTCGTTCTGCGCCGAGCTGCGAGGCAACCAGAAGACCGCGCGCGTTCCCGTCGTGCTCCTCGCCAAGGCAGACGACGAGAACGTGGGCAACCTGGCCGAGGTCGTGGGCGTCGACGAGTACGTTCAGAAGCCTGCCTTCGCGCGCGATGTCGCGGCTCTGGTGCGCTTCGAGCTCGTTCGCCACCGCGCGGCCGTGGGGCAGCCGCTGCGCTTTCACACGAAGAACCTGCCAGCCTCCCACCTGCTGCGGGCGCTGCTGACCTCTGCGCGGGCCGGCACGCTCTCGCTGGCCGACGGCCAGGCCTCGCTCTCGTTCCGCGATGGCGCCATCGTGCAGGCGCAGTTCGGTCAACGGTGGGGCATCGACGCGGTGGTGCGTGGCCTCGCGCTGACCTTCGCCGACTACACCGTCACCCTCGCCCCCGTCTCGGTCTCGACTGGCTTCCAATGCGGGCTGCGTGACTACGTGGGCCAGGTGTTGCCGCGGCTCACCCGGTGGAGTTCGTTGGTGATGCGCTCGCTTCCGCTCGACGCCGTGCTCGCGGTCGACTTCGCCCGTCTGGCGCAGTCGCTTCCTTCGATGCCCGACGACGTCAACCGCATCGTTCAGCTCTTCGACGGCCGCCGGCGCGTGCAGCAGGTGCTGGTCGACAGCGCCTTCGACGAGGTGCTCACGCTCGAGGTCGGAACCCGGCTCTACCTCATGGGCGTGATTGGCCCCGTCGCCACGGAGCAGGACGAGACCCTGGTGCCGAAGCAGGCGCCCCGGTTGTTCGAGCCGCGCTCGGCCGAAGCCGAAGATCTCATGCGGCAGTTGTTCGATGGCTCGGTCGAGATTCGTTCGTCGGACGTCGAGCCGGCGATGGTCGATGACGACGATTGGACGGTCGTTGGCGCGTCTTCCGATCTCGAGGTCGAAGATCCCGCTGGCGGGTGGACGGCGGCCGCGCTGCCAGACGCCCACTTCACCGACGGGCTCGAGGCAGATGTCGCTGCGAAGCTCAACGCCTTCAACGTCCCCACCATGGTCGAGCCTCAGGAGCCGCCACTCGAGCACCAGCCGGTCGCCGACTTTGCCGACGGCCAGCTCGCCGCCGAGGGCGGGTCGATGGAGGGCGCCCTGCGCGCCGTCACGGGCGACGAGACGGCTGCCCTCAAAGAGCTCGAGCCCGCGAAGGTGCCCGACGAAGATCCGACGCCGCCGTCGAGCACGCGACGCTTCGTGCTCGAGCAGGAGCGCATCGTGACGCCGCTGCTCACGCCCGTCGTCGAGGTCGCACCGCTCGCAGAGGCCACCCACGCGTTGACCATCGAAGGCAAGGTCGTCTCCACCGTTCCCGAACAGGTCGCTGCGATCGCAGCGCCACCCCCGGCCGCGGTCACGCCTCACGCGGCGCTGGAGTCGACGGAGCTGGAGTCGGCGTTCTTCGCCGCGCCCGCCGAGGTTGATGCCGCTGCGTTCGAAGATACCCTGCCGACGCACGCCCAGCCGCCCGCGAAGTCGAAGAGCCGGGTCGGGTTGCTCGTCGGGCTGGGCGCCGCGGCCGTGCTCGTCACGGTGGCGGGCGAGTGGCTCATCGATGCCGCTCCGCACGTCAGCCCCGACCTGACGCAGGCGGCCCTCGTCGCCACGCCTGCGCCTGCGCCGGTCGTCGCGCCCGTGCCCGCCGTTCTCGAGCCCGTCGAGGTCGCTCCCGAGCCGCTGCCTGCAGAAGCCGTGATCGACGTGAGCGAACCCCTCGCTGACGGCGTGCGTGCGTATCAGGCTGGCGAGTATCAGAAGGCGGTCGCGGTGCTCGAGCAGGTCGTCGCCGACGATCCCAGGTCACTGCAGGGCTGGCTGGTGCTCGGCGAAGCGCGTTACGACGCCGGCAACACGCCCGGAGCGAAAGAGGCCGCCGCTCGCGTGCTCGAGCTCGAGCCGGGGAATGCCAAGGTGCACCTGCTGCTCGCCACCATTGCGCACGACGCGGCCGACAAGGCGACCATGCGCGCCGAAGTCGAGAAGTACCTCGAGCTCGCCCCCAACGGAGAGCACGCCGCCGAAGCGAAGGCCCTGCTGCGCTGAGTTTTCGACAGGCGGAGCAGGCTGAGCTACACACCTGTTCCGTATCATGCGCGTTCTCGGCGTCGACCCAGGCAGCCGCTTTCTCGGGTACGGACTGGTCGACGTCATCGGCGGTCGTCCTCGTCACGTCGCGCACGGTGTCGTTCGCGCAGGCACCACCGTTCCCCTCGAAGAGCGGCTCGAGGTCATCTTCCTCGAGCTGGGGCGCGTCATCGACGTGTTCGCGCCCGCGGCCATCGCGGTCGAAGGGGTCTTCACGCACAAGAACGCCCGGAGCGCGCTCATTCTCGGCCACGCCCGCGGGGTGGTGTTGTTGCTGGCTGCGCGGGCGCGCGTGCCCCTGTTCGAGTACGCGCCAGCACGGGTGAAGCGCGCGATCGGGTCGGGCGGCAACGACAGCAAAGACTCGGTGGCCCGTATGGTGACTCGAGTGCTTCAGCTGCAGGAGCCGCTCGAACGCGCCGACGCCTACGACGCGCTCGCGGTGGCTTGTTGTCACGCGCATCAGGTTCCACTCGCCGCGCTGCGTCCTTCCCGACGTGGGCGTGGTGCGCAGCCCACTCCTTTCGCCTCGCGGCTGTCGCCCAACGTGGTGCGCCCGCGAGCGTCGGTCGAGCCCGCTCCATGATCGCAGGGTTGAAGGGTGTGCTGGTCGAGAAGGGGCCGCTCGAGGCCATCGTCGACGTTCAGGGCGTCGCCTACCGCGTCGCGATCTCGGCCATGGCGTCAGGCCGGTTGCCCGAGCTCGGCCAGCCCGTGTCGATGCGGGTTCGCACCGTCGTCCGCGAAGATGCGCTCGATCTCTACGGCTTTCTCTCGAAGCCCGAAGAAGAGCTCTTCTTGATGCTGACCTCGGTGAGCCAGGTCGGGCCGAAGATGGCGCTCAACGTGCTCTCGGGCCTCGACACGCCAGAGCTGGTGGCGGCCCTGGCGAAGGGTGAGGTCGCCCGGCTGACGAAGATTCACGGGGTCGGCAAGAAGACGGCTGAGCGCCTCGTGCTCGAGCTGAAGGACAAGGTGAAGCTGCTTGGCACCGAGCTGACCCCCAGCGAGGGCAGCAGGCGGCCGACGACTCCCGTGGCGAGCGACCTCGTCTCTGCGTTGGTGAACCTCGGGTACAAGCCGCAGCAGGCCGAAGCCGCCGCAGGCACCGCCCTCGAGCGCGCGGGCGAAGGGGCTGCTTTCGAGGCTCAGTTCCGCGAGGCGCTCAAGGTGTTGCGCACGGGCTGAACGAGCTCACTCCAGTCGAAGGCTCAAGCGCAGATCGTGATCACCGGTTGGATCACATGATCCTCCGATCACGCCGACGCACGGCCTGCTGATCGTCCGATCGCAGCGCGCCGGCCCGGTGAGGCCGCACTTCGTCCGAATCCAGGACGTTCCACGACTTCGATCGCAGCGGAATCGGACGGCGGATCACCCTTCGTCGCCCCTCAGGACAGGGGTGCGATCAAAAAGTCGCTGATCGCCATTGACACCTCTTTTCAATACCTGCTATTCATGCGCCGCCACTCAATAGTCTGCATTGAGTGGAGCCCTCATGACGACGGAACTCCTGCGTCCCGACGAGATCGATCGGATCGAGCGCGAGTACCCGCACGGGGTGCCTGCGCGCTTCATCGTCGAGCTCTTCAAGCCTCGTGGCGTTGCCCTCTCCGAGGCGACGTTCCGCAAGTACGTGCAGGCGGGGTTGCTGCCGCGCAGCCGGCGGGTCGGCCGCAAGGGAAAGCACCAGGGCAGTCAGGGCCTGTACCCGGTCGAGTCGGTGCGTCGCATCAACGCGATCAAGAAGATGATGGCCGAGGGGCACACACTCGAAGACATTCGGCGCTCCTACGTGTTCGTGCGCAACCACATGGACGTCGTGGAGCGCGAGCTGGGCGCGGTGTTCGACGGGTTGACCACCGAGCTGGCGACCGCGAAGCCAGCCGAAGGGTCGGCCGGTGCCCTCACGGAGCAGCTCGATCAGCTTCGTGCGCGGGCGAAGGCGCTGGTTCGCGACGTGGCGCGGTTTGGGAGCGTGGTGACGTCGAAGCCACCACCCGAGGCAGTCAGAGATTTCTGGTAGTGCAGGCCGGCGAGCTCGTCTTCGCCATTCGAAGGAGGGGACATGTCAGCAGCGGTGAACGAGGAGCAGGTACCGATTTTGAAGTCGGAGGACGACGCCGACGAG
Organism: Archangium sp.; assembly: GCA_016793585.1. Next base: position 15,094 of record JAEUJR010000324.1, on the reverse strand, counting down.
CGCAAGCGCTCGAAGACGATGTCTCGCAAGGAGATGGCGCGCGATCTGCGGCGCCGTCGTCAGCTCGGGCTGATCGACCCTGAAGAGGCCGAGCTGCTGAGTGAGCTGAACCAGACGCGCCCGCGAACGCGGGCAGACTGCGTCAACAGCGCACGCCCCTGCGTCTACGTCTCGTGCAAGTACAACCTGTACCTCGACGTGAACCCCGAGACGGGCTCGATCAAGCTCAACTTCCCCGACAAGGAGATCTGGGAGCTCGAGTACACCTGCGCGCTCGACGTCGCCGAGAAGGGCGGCATCACGCTCGAAGAGGTGGGTGAGATCATGAACCTCACCCGCGAGCGCATTCGCCAGGTCGAGACGCGTGGCCTCGAGAAGGTTCGGCACGCGACCGAAGCAGAGCCGAAGCGCCCGCGGCCCTGAACCGCTCGCCGCGCACCGTCACGACCTCGACAGCTGCACGGCAACGACCGACTCGTTGACCCCTCACGGGTCGGTTGCTAGGTGCCACGCGTGCTCGCTCTCCTCAGCGTGTCGGACAAGCGCGGGCTGGTGCCCTTCGCGCAGGGCCTGGTTCGTCAGGGCTTCACCATTCTCTCAACCGGCGGAACGTTGGCGGCCCTCGAGGCTGCGAAGGTGCCCGCGACCAGGGTGAGTCAGCACACGGGCTCGCCCGAGATTCTCGGCGGCCGCGTGAAGACGCTGCACCCGAAGATTCACGGCGGGTTGCTCGGGCGGCCTTCGTTGCCCTCCGATCGTGCCGAACTCGAGGCCAACGGCATCACGCCCATCTCGATCGTCGCCGTGAACCTCTACCCGTTCCGCGAGACGGTGGCGAAAGGGGCGAGCCGCGACGAGGCGATCGAGCAGATCGACATCGGCGGCCCTGCCATGGTGCGCGCGTCTGCGAAGAACGCCGAGCACGTCTCGATCATCGTCGACCCCGACGACTACCCGGCGGTGCTGGCCGAGCTCGAGCGCGACAAAGCCGTCTCGGGTGCCACCCGGAGAACGCTGCAGCGCAAGGCCTTCGCGCACACCGCTTCGTACGACGCCGCGATCGCAAGCTGGCTCGCCGAGCAGGAGTCGGTGACGTTCCCCGACGCGCTGACGTTGCCGTTCGAGAAGGTTCAGGAGCTGCGCTACGGCGAGAACCCCCACCAGCGCGGCGCCTTCTATCGTACGCCTCGGAGACCCGCAGAGCCGACGGTGGGCTTCTCGACCGTGCTGCAGGGCAAAGAGCTGTCGTACAACAACCTGCTCGATCTCGACGCAGCGCTGGGCCTCGTCCTCGAGTTCCCCGAGCGGCCGACGGCGGTGATCATCAAGCACAACACGCCGTGCGGGGTCGCGTGCGACGACGCGCTGGTCACGGCTTACCGCCGCGCGCGCGCCATCGACGAGGTGTCGGCCTTCGGCGGCATCGTCGCGCTGAACCGGCAGGTCGACGAGGCCACGGCGGCGGCCCTCGCCGAGACCTTCCTCGAAGCGGTGATCGCTCCGGGCTACGACGAGAAGGCGCGCGCCGTGCTCTCGGCGAAGAAGAACCTTCGGCTGCTCGACGCTGGCGCGACGCTGGCGCTGCCCTCGGCCCGGCCCGCCGCCCAGCTCGATGCCCGCAGCATCTCGGGCGGCCTGCTGGTGATGGATCGCGACGCCGTGGAGCCCCAGACCGAATGGAAGGTCGTCTCGCGCCGCGCCCCCACACCCGACGAGCTGATCGCGCTCAAGTTCGCGTGGCGGGTCTGCAAGCACGTCAAGAGCAACGCGATCGTCTTTTCAGACAGCACCCACCTGCTCGCCGTTGGAGGAGGGCAGACAAGCCGGGTTGATTCAGTGAAGATTGCGGCCGGTCGGGGCGGAAACCTGCTGAAAGGAAGCGCCGTGGCGTCAGACGCATTCTTCCCGTTCAGAGATGGCGTCGACGCACTGGCCGCGGCAGGTGCACGGTGTGTGGTGCAACCTGGAGGTTCGGTGAAGGACGCCGAGATCATCGCCGCCGCCGACGAGCACGGGCTCGCCATGGTCTTCACCAGCGTTCGCCACTTCCGCCACTAAGCCCATCACCGGCCCACCCATCTCATGCGCATCGTCTGTCAGAAGTGCTCAGCGGCCTACGCCATCGATGACAAGTTCGTCACCGAGAAGGGCGTGCGTGCGCAGTGCCCGCGCTGCCGTCACCTGCAGATGGTGAAGAAGGGTGACGCCGCCGAGCCTGCGGCGCCACCGCCGCCGGCGCCGCCACCACCCGCGGCCCCGCCCCCCGCCGGGCCCTCGCCGTTCCTCTTCGACCTGCCAGGCGCGCCGCCTGCCGCACCCGCCGCGGCGCCTGCGCCTTCGTCGGGCTCGCCGTTCGACTTCAGCTTCGCGCCGCCTCCCGCCGCCAAGCCGCCTGCACCACCGGCTCCCGCGCCGGCGCCGGCTGCGCCCCTGACTGCGCCCGCCACCCGAAGCCCCTTCGACTTCGATCTCGTCGCCCCCGCGCCGCCTCCGGCCGTCGCCGCGCCGCCGCCCCCAGCGCCACCCGCTGCCAGGCTTCCCGCGTTTCCCGCTGCCGCTCCGGCGATGGCCGCGCTGCCCGACTTCCCCCTCGCGGCCCCGCCCGCGCCGGGCGCGTTTCCGGCACCTGACTTCGAGTTCGGCTCGCCCCCGCCGGGCGCGCCTTCGGCGAGCGCCGACTTCGACGCTCTCACCGGCGGCGGAACGCCGACGACGGCCGCCAAGTGCAAGAGCTGCGGCAAGGCGATCAGCGACCCCTTCGACATCGCCCTGGGCACCTGTGACGACTGCCGCTCCAAGCAGCAGGATCGTGTCGACGGCCCCACCCCCGACACCAACCCCGGCAAGTCCGAGCGGGTCGACGTGGGCGCAATCGCCGCGAGCATGGCTCCCAGGCCGGCCGCTGCCGCCGCGCCTGCGCCTGCCCCCGCGGTCGCCAGCGCCCAGCCCCCTCCGATGACGGTCGCGCAGAGCAACGCAGTGCGATCGGCGATGCGCGAGACGACCTCGGCCAACCGCACCCGAACGATCGTCGGCCTGCTCCTCGTGGTGACGGTGATCGGCGCGATCGGAGGGTTGCTCTACTGGAAGAAGCCGTGGGTTCGCCGCCCGCCCAAGGTGACGACGGTGACGGGCCCGGCGTCGTCGAAGCCCATCGAAGACATCGTGCAGCGATGGAAGCTGAACTACCCCGAGCTCGCCGACGAAGACTCCGATCAGGCGCGGGTGCACATCGACAACGGCGAAGGCCACCTCGCCCGCGACACCACGGCGGGTTACCGCGAGGCCGAAGAGGAGTTCGAGAAGGCGCTGGTGCTCGACAGCTCGAGTGACCGCGCCATCGCGGGCTGGGTGCTGGCCGTCGCCTTCGGCCGCGGTGGAGACATCGACGAGCTCACCTCGAAGGCCGCCGACTCGATGCTCACCGCCGCCGAGCAGCGCAGCGGCGCGCCGATGCTCTACGTCGCGCACGCCCACCTCGACATCGCGCGTGGGGTGAACGTGAACGACGTGCAGCACCGCGCTGAGATCGGCAAGAACGCGACCGAGCCCCGCAACAAGGCCCTCGCCATGCTCGCTCTCGGCCAGGCCCAGCTGCTGAAGAACGCGCAGATCTCGGAGCAGCACTTCAAGGACGCGCTCGCCCTCGACCCCAAGCTCAAGCGTGCGTACCTGTTTCAGGCGCACCTCGCGATGTCGCTCGGCAAGTACCGCGAGGCCTCGGACGCGCTCGAGAAGCGCCTCTCGCTCGACCCCGATCAATGGGAGGCCTCGGAGTCGCTCGCCCGCCTCGCGGTCGAGATCGGCGACGTGGCGAAGGCGAAGAAGGTGCTGGAGGAGGCCAAGGCAGCGGCGCCCCGCAACGTGCGCGCCCGCATCTCGTTGGCGATGCTCGCCTACCAGCACCAGGACAACCTCACCGTCGCCCACGATCAGCTCGCGGCGATCGTCGCCGACCCCGACGTCTCGAAGAAGGACAAGGCCGACGCCCTCGTTCACCTCGCGATCGTGCAGCGGCTGCAGGGCGACCTCGACAAGTCGAAGGACACGCTCGATCTCGCGCTCGAGGCCCAGCCCGATCACCTGCCCGCCCGCGTGCAGCAGGTGTTGGTGCTGACCGACAAGGGCGTCGCGTCGCAGGCGCGCCTCACGCTCGACTCGCTCGAGGGCAAGTTGTCACCTGCGCTCGAGGCCGTGCTGGAGGGGCGCGTGTTGTTCCTCGAGAACCGCTTCCCCGAGGCGGTCACCAGCCTGACCGCGCTCGTCGACAAGGATCCCTCGCAGACGGGCGCGTTGCTGCTCGCCGGTGCCGCGGCGGCGAAGGCGCGCATGGCCGGCAAGTCGTGGGAGCTGTGCCTCAAGCGCGGCCTGAAGTCGGACCCGCTGTCGAACCCGCTGCCGGCGATGACGCACCTCTATGTGCGGCAGTCCGATGTGCTCAAGCCGGCCGTGGGCGCGTGGTCGAGCCTCGGGGCGGGCGGCGGAGACGAAGACCCGAACCCGTTCCTCTGCGAGGGCCTGGTGGCCTGGTACTCGGACGATCTGGTGTCGGCCGACAAGGACTTCGCGCGGGTCACCAGCATCGACCCTCGGAGCGCGGACGGTTTCGCCATGCGGGCGTTCGTCGGGCTGAAGCGCCGTGACGTCGGCACGGCGGTCACGCAGGGCGGCAAGGCGGTCGGCGCGAACAAGGCGCACGGCCTGGCTCGCTACGCGCTTGGGTTCGCGCTGATGACGGCGAACAAGGTCGACGCGGCGAAGATCGAAGCGGTCGAGGCGAACAAGCTCTCGCCTGCATTGCTCGGCCCCCGCGTCGTCATGGGCGACGCCGAAGCGCGGCAGAAGAACCCCGATCAGGCGCGGCGGCTGTTGACGGGCGTGCTCCTCGCAGACCCGATGTTCCGCGAGGCCAAGAAGGCCCTCTTCAAGCAGTCGCTCTGACATGTCCGGAGGCGCTGCGTGAGAGTGCTGGTGCTGGGCGGCGGCGGGCGGGAGCACGCGTTGGCGTGGAACCTCTCGCAGAGCCCGTCGGTGACTGCCTTGTTCGTCGCTCCTGGCAACCCGGGCACCGAGGCGATCGCGCCTTCGCTCGCGGTCGAGGCCACCAACGCCGCCGAGGTGGTGACGCTCGCCAGGCGCCATGGCATCGAGCTGGTCGTCGTGGGCCCCGAGGCGCCGCTGGTCGCGGGCGTGGGAGACGCGCTTCGCGCCGCGGGGATTCCCGTCTTCGGGCCAGATGCCGCCGCCGCGAAGATCGAGGGCTCGAAGGCCTTCGCGAAGGAGATCATGCTCGCCGCGGGTGTGCCGACGGCCGGGGCCCACGTCTTCACCGATCTCGAGGCCGCCGCGAAGCACGCCGCCGCCGGTGGGCCGATCGTCGTGAAGGCCGACGGGCTCGCGGCGGGCAAGGGCGTGGTCGTCGCCGACTCGGGCGCCGAAGCGGCTGACGCGGTGCGGGCGCTGGGCAGGCTCCCCGCTGGTCAGACGGTGCTGCTCGAGGAGCGGCTGTCGGGCCCCGAGCTGTCGGTGATGGCGTTGTGCGACGGCGAGCGCGCGGTGCTGCTGCCGCCTTCGCAGGACCACAAGCGGCTGCTCGACGGCGATCGGGGGCCGAACACGGGAGGCATGGGCGCGTACGCTCCCGCGCGGCTCGTGACCGACGCGCAGCTCGAGCAGCTCCGCCGCGAGGTGATGCTGCCGACGTTGAAAGAGCTCGCTCGCCGCGGTGCTCCGTTTCGGGGCGCGCTCTATGCGGGCCTGATGCTGACGCCGAGCGGGCCGAAGGTGCTCGAGTTCAACGCACGCCTCGGCGACCCCGAGACGCAGGTGTTGATGATGCAGACGGCCGACGATCTGCTCCCGCTGCTGCACGCCGCCGCGTTGGGCGCGCTCGCCGAACGGCCGCTGAAGCTGCACGCCGGCTACTCGGTGGGCATCGTGCTGGCGGCGCAGGGCTACCCTGACGCACCGAAGAGCGGCGCGCTCATCTCGGGGCTCGATGCGACGGGCGACGCGGTCGTCTTTCACGCGGGCACGAAGCGCGACGCGCAGGGCAGGGTGATCGTCTCGGGCGGTCGTGTGCTGACGGTGTGTGCGCGCGGCGAGACGGTAGCCCTCGCGCAGGCGAAGGCGCTCGAGGCGGCGTCGGCCATCACCTTCGAGGGCAAGCAGGTGCGACGCGACATCGGCCACGGCGCTCCGGCCGCCTGATCATGCTGCGACGGTACCTGCTCAAGGAGGTCGTCGCGCCCTTCGGAGCCTGGACGGCGTTTCTCTGCGTGCTGTTCTTCGTGATGGCCTTCCTGCGGGGCATGGACTTTCTGCTCGGCAGCGCCGTGACGGCGTGGGACTTCGTGCGTTTCACCGCCGCGTTGATGCCTCAGTTCCTCGTGCAGGCGATTCCGATCGCGTTGCTGTTGGCGACGTTGCTGGGCCTGGGGCGCCTGGCCGACGATCGCGAGCTCGTGGCGATGCAGGCGCTGGGCGTGCAGCCGCGGCTCTTCTTTCGCGGGCCGCTCGCGCTCGGGCTGGTGCTCACCCTCGTGCTGGCCGGCCTGTCGTTCACGCTGCAGCCGTGGGGCATGCGCTCGCTGCGCCGCATCGCGCACGAGATCATTCGCCGCAACCTCGTCTCCGACATCCGCTCGGGGGTGTTTCACGAAGAGGTGCCCGACTTCACGCTGTACGCCGAGAAGGTCGAGCCCGGGAACAAGTGGACGAACGTGCTGCTGTTCGACGGGCGCGACAAAGCGACGCCGCTGCTCGCTCTCGGGGCCCGCGGCGCGGTGCAGCCCGACGAGCTGCTCGAGAACGTCGTCTTCGTGCTCGAGAACGGCAGCGTGCACCGCGCGCAGGGCTACAACGAGGACTACTCGACGGTGGAGTTCTCGCGCGCCGAGTTCAAGGCCGACGTGGGCGGCGCCTTCTTCCAGAAGAACAACTTCCGCTCGGTGCGCGAGGAGTACTCGCCGCTCGAGTTGCTCGACGCGCGCAAGGCGGCCTTCGAGAAGGGAGAGCCGACATTGCCCATCGAGGTCACGCTGCACTGGCGCTTCGGGCAGGCGTTGATGCCGCTGTCGTTCGCCTTCCTCGGTACGCCGTTGGCGCTCTCGCGACGCGGCGGCGGGCGGGCGTTCAGCGTCTTGTTCTCGTTGTTCAGCTACGTCGGCTACTACCTGTTGGCGCGGGCCGCGGTGCAGGTGGCCGAGAAGGGTGAGCTGGCTCCGGCGCTGGCGGGGCAGGCGCCGAACCTGCTCTTCGTGGTGGCCGGCCTGCTCTTGATGCTGCGGGTGGAGCGCCGGGGCGCGGCATGAGCGGCACGCTCTTTCGGTTGATCGCGAAGCTGTACCTCGGCCTCTTCGGGCTCGCGCTCGTTGGCGTCACGCTCGTCTACCTGGTGGCCGACTTCGGCGATCGGCTGAACGTGTTCCTCAACCACCCGGTCGCGCACGTCGCCGAGCTGTACTGGTACAAGTCGCTGATGACGCTGCACCAGCTGTCGCCTGCCGCGATGCTGCTGGCCGCGGGCGCGACGGTGTCGGTGTTGCGCAAACGCGCGGAGTGGACGGCCATGCAGGCGCTCGGGGCCTCGCGGTGGACGGTGGTGACGCCGGTGTTGGTGAGCGCGTCGATCGTCGCGGCGGGCCTGATGCTCTTCGATGAGCTCGTCGTCACGAAGGCGGGCGAACGGGTCGACGGGCTGATGGTGAACCGCTTCGGCCGCTGGGGTGACTACGGGTTCTTCTATTTCCCCAAGCAGTGGTTCCGCGTCGGTGACGCCATCGTGCACGTGCGCGGCGTGACGGAAGACTCGGGGCGGCTGCGCGACGTCACCGTGTACCGGTTGCGATCGAACTTCACCCTCGACTCGCGCATCGATGCCGACGCGCTGGAGTCTCGCGGGGGTTCGACGTGGGCCCTCTTCGACGCGGTGGAGCGACGGTTCGAAGCCGACGGTTCATCGACGCTCGTTCGGGCCGCAACCTTGCCGCTGACGTTGAGTGGGAGCGACCCCCGCACCTTCAGCATTCGGCAGGGCCGGCCAGAGCAGATGCCGCTCGCCGATCTGCGGGCGCAGCAGGTGATTCGCGCGAAGGTGGGGCTGCCGGTCGAACGTTTCTGGCTCGCGATGCACAACCGCTTCGCCTACCCGTTGCTCGGCGTGGCGGCGGCGTTGCTCGCGATGTCGTTGGCGCTGCGCCCGAACCGCCGTGGCCACCTGACGCTCGCGCTGATCGAAGGGCTGCTGGTGTCGCTCGCGTTGTTCGCCTTCATGCTGATGGGCAAGGCGCTGGTGCTGGGCGAGCACATCGCTCCGGGAGTGGCCGCCTGGGCGCCGATCGTCGGGTTGTTGATTCTGGGCTTCGGGTTGTGGGGTTGGGCCGAGGGTCAGCTGAGGCCGAGCGCGCGTCGATAGACCTGCAGCGTTCGTTGGGCGCAGTCGTCCCACGAGAAGCGCGCCGCGCGGGCGACCCCTGCCTGCGAGAGGCTTCGACGCAGATCTTCGTCACGGAACACGCGCTGACTGGCGTCACGCCACGCCGCGGGATCGTGCGGGTCGACGAGCAGACCGGCGGCTCCAACCACCTCTCGATGCGCGCCCGCGTCGGCGGCGATCACCGGCGCTCCGCAGGCCATGGCCTCGAGCGCGGGAAGCCCGAAGCCCTCGTAGTGCGAGGGCACCAGCACACCGAGGGCCGCTGCGTAGAAGCGCACGAGATCGGCGTCGGGCAGCGGCGAGAGCTCGATCACCGACTCCTCGAAGCCGAGCGCGCGGCGGGCGCCACGGCCTGCGAGCAGCACCAGGGGTGCAGGCAGCGACGACGCGATGGTGCGCAGGACGCGCAGGTTCTTGTGCGGCTTGGTGCTGCCGATGGCGGCGAAGTACTGCGCCGGCAGCCCGCGACGCGAGCGGAAGTCTTCGAGCTCGGAGGCCGGCGGCACGCGGAACGAGGTGTCGACGCCGTTGGCGATCACCTGCAGCCGCTCGGGCGCGAGGTCGAGGTGTCTGGCGATCTCGCTGCGGGAGAACTCCGAGACCGTCACCAGCGCCCTGGCCCGCTTCGCCCGAGGGCCGACGACGAAGCGGTAGTAGGCCGTGCGGGTTCTCGACTGGCTCTCGTTCAGCGCGACGTGGTTCGCGTCGTGAATGGTCGCGACGAGCGGGCCCGGCCACAGCGCCGGCAGTGAGAACGAGGTGGCGTGAAACAGATCGGGAGACAGCTTCAGCAACGAGGCGGCGAGCGTGGGCTGCTCGAGCGGCGAGAGAAACTCGGCGCTCGTCTTCACGAGCGGAATTCGGGGCGCGAGGTCGTGGAGATCTTCAGGGACGCCATCGGGGCCGGTCAGCCCGACGAACTGCCAGCCCGGCTCGAGCGGGGGAATGCGGCGCGCCAGCTCGAGCGCGTAGCGGGCGATTCCATGCAGCGGACCGCGCACCATGCGCAGGTCGATGACGACTTTGACCACGGTGGACAGACTACCTCCCACCGCAGCACGCGCAGCCACATTCGCGATCGCTTGACCTGCGTCGGTGCGCTATCGCGTGGCGCGTGCGGGTAGCCCTCGTTCACGACTGGCTGGTGACGTGGCGTGGCGGCGAGAAGGTGCTCGCAGCCATGGCCGAGCTGTTTCCCGACGCGCCGATCTACACGCTGTTCCACGACGAGGCCGCGATGCCCGACGCCGTCGAGTCGCACCCGATCGTCGCCTCGTTCCTCGACGGCCTGCCGGGCGCGCGCACGCGGCACCGGCAGTTTCTGCCGTTGATGCCCGCCGCGATTCGCGCGCTCGAGCTGGCGCCCGTCGATCTCGTCATCTCGTCGAGCCACTGCGTCGCGAAGGGCGTGCGCGCGCCACGAGGGGCGCGGCACCTCAGCTACGTGCACGCGCCGCTGCGTTACATGTGGGATCGTTTCGACGACTACTTCGGGCCGGGCAAGGCCTCGCTGCCGGTGCGGCTGGCGGCGAAGGTGCTGCGGCCCGGGCTGCAGGCGTGGGACGTGGCCACGGCGACCGGGGTCGATCGGTTCGTGGCGAACAGCACCCACGTCGCTGCGCAGATCGCCGAGCGCTATCAGCGGTTCGCGCGCGTACTGCACCCGCCGGTCGAGCTCGAGCGCTTCACCACGGGCTCCCTCGAAGGCACGGGGCAGGGCGGCTACTTTCTCTGCCTGGGCGCGCTGGCGCCGTACAAGCGCATCGATCTCGCGATCGAGGCCTTCCGGCAGCTGGGCTGGCCGTTGTGGATCGGCGGGTCGGGCCAGTCGGAGGCGTGGCTGCGGGCGTTGCCCCCGAACGTGAAGGTGCTGGGGCAGGTGAGCGACGCCGAGCTGCCCGCGTTGTACCGAAACGCGAGGGCGCTGATCTTCCCCGGCCTCGAGGACTTCGGCATCACGCCGCTCGAGGCCCAGGCGAGCGGCCGGCCCGTCATCGCGTACGGCGGCGGCGGGGCGCTCGAGACCGTGACTCCACAGACGGGGGTGTTCTTCGAGCAGCAGACCGTGGAGTCGTTGCTCACGGCGCTGCGTCGCTTCGACTCGTTCGAGGCGGGCTTCAGCCCAGCTGCTGCCAGAGCGCAGGCCGAGCGATTCACGAAGCAGGCGTTCCAGGCAGGGCTTCGCAGCGAGATCGCGGCCTTGCTCCCCGGGGGGGATTGAGGCGGCCCGCGCAGGCTGTGCTATGGCCAAGCCGTCGTGTTCACCCGGTTTCAGCGCTTCTACAACTCGATCAAGCTGCTGGCGGACCTGCTGGCCCTGGCCGCGGCGTTCGGGCTCGCCTACTTCACGCGCTTCTCGGGCGTGATGGCGTACGAGTCGAAGCCGCCGCTCGAAGACACGCTGGTGATTCTCGCGGTCGTGCTGGTGGTGTTCCCGCTGACCTTCCGTCAGGCAAGCCTGTACACGACCAACCGCGCTCGCAGTCACATGAGCGAGATCTTCGAGGTCTTCAAGTCGACGATTCTCGCGACCACGCTGCTCGTCGCGCTCACGTTCTTCTTCTACGAGCGGTACTCGCGCGCCACGATCGCGCTCTTCACGGGCTTCGCGTTCCTGGGTGTCAGCGGCGTGCGGTTGATCTTCCGTGCGGTGTTCAACGAGCTGCGGCGCCGCGGGTTCAACGAGAAGCGCATTCTCGTGGTGGGCGCGGGCGCGCTCGGTCAGCGGGTGGTCGAGACGATCGACGAGCACAGGGAGCTCGGCTTCACGGTGATGGGGCTGCTCACGCGCAAGAGCGAGAAGGTCGGCACCACGATCAAGGGCAAGCGCGTGTTGGGCATGATGCTCGAGCTCGGCGAGGTGCTCGATCGCGAGCAGGTCGATCAGGTGATTCTCGCGTTGCCGCTCGAAGATCAGCCGATTCTCAAAGAGCTCATGGAGCAGCTGGCGCTGCGCACCGTCGACGTGAAGATCGTGCCCGATCTCTTCAACTACGTGACGTTGCGAGGTGGGCTCGAGGAGTTCGGTGGCCTGCCGATCATCAGCCTGCAGGGCGCTCCGCTCGAAGGGTGGAACCTGATCGCGAAGCGGGTGTTCGACACGCTCTGCTCGCTGTTGCTCATTCTGCTGACAGGCCCGGTGATGCTGGTGCTCGCGGTGCTGGTGAAGCTCACGAGCCGCGGCCCGATCTTCTATCGCCAGGAGCGCATGGGCATGGATGGGCACCTGTTCGGAATGCTCAAGTTCCGCACGATGCGCATCGACGCCGAGGCGCAGGGGGCGCAGTTCGCCACCGCCGACGACCCCCGGCGTACGCCGATCGGCACCTTTCTTCGCAAGTACTCGCTCGATGAATTGCCGCAGTTCTTCAACGTCCTCGTGGGCGACATGAGCCTGGTTGGACCCCGGCCCGAGCGGCCCGTCTTCATCGAGGAGTTCAAGAAGCAGATCCCCCGCTACCACCTGCGGCACATGGTGAAGTCGGGCGTCACGGGCTGGGCGCAGATCAACGGGCTGCGCGGCAACACGTCGATCAAGGAACGTATCGACTACGACCTCTATTACATCGAGAACTGGTCGCTGCTGTTCGACCTGAAGATCCTGCTCCGCACGGCGTTCGGCGGGTTCCTCTCGAAGAACGCGTACTGATGCTCTCGCTCGCTCTCGCGCTGCTCGTCACGCAGGCTCCGCCGCTGCCGCCTGGCGGCAAGCAGCTGATCGCGCCCACGGCCATCGAGACCGCCCGGCTGTACTTCCTCGCGGGCGATCTCTCGACGTCGCGCGAGTGGTGCGAGCGCGGGCTCAAGCGTGAGGCGAAGGTCTGCAAGCCGCTGCTCAAGGACCTCGCCGAGTACAAGTTTCTGATGTCGAAGTTCGAAGAGCTGACGCTCGACGAGGCGAAGCAGGTGATCGCGCTCGACCGCCGCATCTCGCCGAAGGAGCCGGGCAAGCTGACCAGGCCCATCGTCGAGCGCTACGTGAACGGGCCGATGACGCGCGCGAAGCTGTGGGCCGAGCAGGGCGCCGCGGCCGAGGCCGTGCGGTTCGTCGAAGACGCGCTGAAGGTCGACCCGACGAACGCCGATGCGCGCGCGTTGCTCAAGCAGCTCGGCACGCTGGCTGACGCAGGCGTGTCGCTCGACGCCGGCCGCTGAACGACTGCACCAAATCTGCACGAAAGCTCAGGCGCCTCTCCTTCGGCCGTGCGCGGTCTGTGCGCCGACGCCGGTGTTGATGACGGCATGGACCATCCCGCCCCTTCGCCGACCCCGCCCGAAGCGCCGAAGCCCGCACCGCCGCCACGCCCCCGAAAGAAGGGGCGGGTGCTGCCCGTCGTCGCGGGCTTCTTCATCGTGCTCACGCTGACGCTGATCATCTCGGAGCAGGTGGAGTCACGAGACGACTTCGCGAACTCCGAGCTCGCCTCTGGAGTCGAGGAACGCTGGGGCGCGCCAGTCGATCAACCCGCGCCCTCGGTTCGTGCCGTGCCCAGCGGCACCGTGTTCACGGCGCTCGAGGCGATGCCGCTCTCTCGGCAGCACGTCACCGTCGACGCGAAGATGAACTACCGCAAGCGGGGCCTTCGCTACTTCTCTGGCTTCGACTTCGACTTCACCGGCCAGTACGCCGTGGCGAACCCGCACCCGCACGACATCGACGTCGCCTTCGTCTTCCCGATCGAGATGAACAAGGCGCAGGTGCTGATGAGCGATCTCCAGTTCCTCATCGATGGGCAACCTGCGCCGCTCGAGATGGGAGACGAGCGCAACCGCCTCGTGTGGACGGGCCGCATCGCGAAGGGCGAGATGCGGCAGTTCACCATTCGGTACCGCGCGCGCGGGCTCGACTCGTTCCTCTACCGGCTCGACCCGTCACTGCCGGCGAACGACGTCAAACTGCACGTGGGCGTCGTGGGCGGAGACAACTTCGACTACCCGGCGGGCGTGCTCTCGGCCTCTGCCGTGAGCCAGTCGAAAGACGGCATCGGACTCGATTGGAACTTCTCGACGCTCGAGTCGGGCGTGAACCTCGGCGTGCAGCTGCCATCGCTCAAGACGTGGGACACGATCATCTCGACCATGTCGCGGCGCGCGTGGTTTCCTTTCCTCGGGCTCGTCGCGTTGTTGATGGCGCTGGGCGTGAAGCACAAACGGCCGCTCGCGTTCTACGAGACCCCGCTCGTCGCCGCGCTCTTCGGCATGACCTTCGTGTTGATCGCGTACCTGTCGGCGTTTCTCACCTTCGAGGCCGCCTGGCCGCTCTCGGTGCTCGGTCTCGGGGCGATCTTCGTGACGTGGCTCTCGCGACTGATGCCCGAGGAGCCGAAGAAGACGTTCATCGCGTTGTGGGCCGCGACGATGGCGGTGCCGACGCTCGCGGTGGTGGCGCAGGGCTACACCGGCCTCATCTACACGGTCGAGTTGCTCGCAGGCCTGGTCGGCGCGCTCGCGTTGTCGACGCGCAAGTCGGTGCGCGGGTGGCTCGATGACTCCTCGACGCGCCAGGCGGGGGTGACGTCATGAACGCGCTCGTCGTGATGCTGTTGGCGGCAGCTCCTTCGGGAACGGCGACGGTGCCCCTGAACGAGCTGGTCGAGCTGCTCGGTCCGAAGGCGATGGAGGCGTCGAAGCCGGTCGCCGCAGTGACGTCGCTGTCGCTGATCGGCCGGCCGGGAGAAGCCGGCTTGTGGGTCGAGGTCGAGGCGAGCCTGCGCGTGGTGAGTGGGACGTCGGTCGCGGTGCCGTTGCTCGAGGTGAGCGCCGACACGGTCGTGGAGTCGCTCCCCGACTCGGCCGACGCGGTGGTCGTGCTCGACGGTGGCGCGGTCACGGCGATCTGCGCAGGCCCGGGCGCACATCGCCTCTCGTTCAAGCTGCTCGTTCGCGCCGCGCGAGACGGCAGGCGATCGCTCGCGCGCTTCGAGACGACGAGCCTGGCCCCTCCAACTCCGCTGAAGCTCGACGTCGATGACGGCCTCTTCGACGTGCCCGGCGCGACGGTGGTGCGCGAGTGGGGCGGGTACGTCGTGTTTCCGCAGAAGCGCGTGTACCAGGTGGCGTGGGCCTCGAAGCAGCAGGTGCAGAACAAGCCCCAGGTGGCGCAGCGGGCCCCGGTCGACCCGCTCGTGAAAGACGCGAGCAGCCGCTGGGTGACGACGCTCGAAGGCCGGGCGACGCACGAAGTGAAGCTCACGTTGCAGCTCGATCGCGCCGGCAGCCTCGCGGTGACTGCACCTGAGGGGCAACGGTTCTTGCGGGCGCGGGTGAACGGTCTTCCGATTCCGCTCGACCCTTCGTCACAGCGGCTCACGCTCGAGGTCGCGCCGGCCTCACTCGGTGCCGCAGAAGCCGTCGTCGAGCTCGCCCTCGCGCAGGACTTCGGCGTCTTTCACCTCTCGGGGAAGCTCGAGCTCGAGTCTCCTCTCGTCTCGTGGCCGGTCGCTCGGTGGACGACCGAGGCGGTGCTGCCGAAGGTGTTCACGTGGGTGCGCCACGGCGGGTCGATGGAGCAGCTGGGCACCGAAGCCGAAGCGCGCGGTGAGGTGCCTGGCAAGGCCCTGTTCTTCACGCAGCACCTCATCACCGCGAGCGCCCCTGAGATCTCGCTCGGCTACTCCGTCGACATCCGCGGCAGCTACTTCCGTTGACTTGCGGTGA
>JAEUJR010000289.1 GCA_016793585.1 Archangium sp. | reverse complement strand
GTGAGGGCGACAGGTCGATCGAGCTGCAGCAGCGCCTGGCGCCCCTGAAGCGTCGCGCGCGCGCGAACCCCCTTGAGCGACGCCGGCACGGGCGCTCCGCCGTCGATCGACAGCAAGACGGGCCCGCGCGTCGTGAAGTTCTGGCCATCGACGACACAGGGCGCAGCAGTCAGCAGCGCGAGCACCACACCGGTCATACCCAGTCCTTCAAGAGCGCCTTCGTGGACTCGTGCTTCGGGGTCTGCAGCACCTCGGAGGGAACTCCCGACTCGATGACGACGCCGTGGTCGAGCACGCACACGTGTTCGACGCCCCGAGCCAGCGCGAGATCGTGCGTCACCACCACCTGCGTCACACCCGTCGCGTCGACGCGCTTCAGCGTCTGCAGCACTTCGCTCTTCATCGACGGGTCGAGCGCGCTCGTGGGCTCGTCGTAGAGCAAGACGCGGGGCTCCATGGCGAGCGCGCGGGCGATGGCCACGCGTTGTTTCTGCCCACCTGAGAGCTGCTCGGGGAACGCGTCGATGCGGTGCTCCAGCCCGAGCTGCACGAGCAACTCTCTTGCGCGCTTCTCGGCGTCTCCACGGCTCTTCTGCTTCACCTGCATCGGAGCCAGCGTGCAGTTGTCGAGCGCGGTGAGGTGGGGGAACAGCTCGAACGACTGAAAGACGAGCCCCAGGGCAGCGCGCGCGGCTTTCAGTTGCCCGTTTCGCACGTCGACGCTCACGTCCTTCGTTCCCTGCACGATGACGCCGTCGATCTCGAGGGTGCCCGACTCGAACGGCTCGAGGCCCATCACGCAGCGGAGCACCGTCGACTTGCCAGCGCCCGAGCGACCGAGCAGCGCCGTGAGCGTTCCTGCAGGCAGATCGAACGACAGCCCTCGGAGCGTTGGCTCGGGGTTGCCGTGGTGATGCCGAACCAGCCCTGTCACCTTGAGCGTCACGCGGCCTCCCGGCGCAGGTGTCTGGCGAACCGAGCCTCGACGGTGCGGGCGAGCTTCGCGAACGGCAGGCCGACGACGAGGTAGCAGAGCGCGACGAGCAGCCCGAGGCCGAGGTGATCACGCGTCGAGTTCGCGAGCGTGGTGTACGTCTTCGTCAGCTCGGTCAGCGTCACCACCGAGACGAGCGACGAGTCCTTCAAGAGCGCGATGAAGTCGTTCGTCATCGGTGGAATCGAGATGCGCACCGCCTGGGGGCCGACGACGAAGCGCAGCGTCTGGAACGTCGAGAGCCCCAGCACCTGCGACGCCTCGAGCTGTCCACGCGGAACGCTCTCGAGCCCGGCGCGGTAGTTCTCGGCTTCGGCCGCCGCGTAGTTGAGGCCCAACGCGAGCACGCCTGCGAAGAAGGGC
This sequence comes from Archangium sp., assembly GCA_016793585.1. The sequence continues at coordinate 6,536 of JAEUJR010000289.1, read as the reverse complement.
TCCAGCTTGATGCCCAGCTCGGGCAGCCCGAAATAGATGACGGTGAGCTGCACGAGCAGCGGCGTGCCGCGGAAGAACTCGATGTACGCGACACACAGCCCGCGCACGACCGTGGGTCCAAAGCGACGGCCAACGGCGAGCAGCACGCCGAGCGCGATCGCCAGCGCCATCGCGCACAACGACGCGAGCACCGTGAGCAGCGCACCCTTGAAGAACAGCGGCAGGTACGAGGGGTACCGCGTGCGCACGCGCTCCCAGAATGGAGGGAGGTGGCCGACGGCCGCGCGCCATCGCTCGTACTCGAGGGCCGGAGCGTGCGCCGCTCCATCGGCATCGCCGAGCAGCTTCGCGGTCGCAGGAGTCCACAGCCCCCAGCGTTCGTAGAGCGCACGCAACGAGCCATCAGCCGCGAGCGAGTCGATGGCCGAGTTCAGCGCGTCGATGCGGGCTCGATCGTCGAGTCGGGCGGCGATGGCGTATTCGACCACGCCGAAGTCTCCGCGCACCGTCTCGAACGCCTCATCGAGCTCGCCGTAGAACTTCGCGACCGGTTCATCGAGCAGCACCGCATCGGTCCGGCCGAGCTTCAGGTCGTCGTAGATCTCGTCTTGCCCGCCCTCGTACGTGCGCACGTCGGCGCCGTGGCGTTGCGCGATTCGTTCGGCGAGCGAGCCGGGCAGGGTGCCCACCTTTCGCCCTTTCAACGCGCTCAGGTCTCTCGGCGCAGCGCCATCACCTCGCCGAATCGTCAGCACCTCGGCCGCCGCGAAGTACGGCTTCGACAGCAGCACCACGCGCTTCTTCTCGTCGGCGACCTCGATGCCGTTGAGCGCGATGTCGAAGTCTCCGCGGGCGAGCAGCTCGAGCAGCTTGTCCCACGGGCCGGCGACCGGTTGCGCCGTCGTGCCGAGCCTCTTCGCGAGCAGCTCGGCGAGCTCGACCTCGAAGCCGGTGAGCCGGGTCGGGTCCATCGGGTCTTGAAAGACGTAGGGCGCTCCACCCTGACCGTCGGCGCCCCAGCGCAGCGGCTCACTCGCCAGCGCGGTCATCGACAGCAGCAGCACCCCCAGGGCGATTCGCACGGGCGGCATGCTCGCAGGCTCACCGGTCGACGCAAGCGATGACACCGCGTACACGAGCTTCGTGTCGATCGTCGTTCACCGCTGGCCCACCCCATTGCTCGAAGGCCGCCTCGTGCGCCGCTACGAGCGCTTCCTCGTCGACGTGAAGCTGATGGGCGGGAAGACGGTGCGCGCCCACTGCGTGAACCCCGGCCGCATGGAGGGGCTCGTCGTGCCCGGCGCGAAGGTATGGCTGTCGAAGGCGCTCAACGAGAATCGGTCGTTGCCGTTCACCTGGGAGCTGATCGAGCTCGACGGCCTCGTCATCGGCGCGAACACGACGTTGCCGAACGCGCTGGTGAAGACCGTGTTGGAGCAGCGGCTGCTGCCCGGCTTCTCCGACGTGCAGGCCGTCGTGCCCGAGCAGCGTTTCGGCCGTGGGCACCGCGCCGACTTCCGCCTCGACACCCGCACCGGCGCACACTGGGTCGAGGTGAAGAACTGCCACCTCGTGTACCCCGACGGGCTCGGCTACTTCCCGGACTCGGCCAGTGAACGCGCGACGAAGCACGTCGAAGCCCTCGCCCGCCGGGTCGCGAGGGGCGAGCGCGCCACGGTGCTGTTCACCCTGCAGCGCACCGACGTGAAGGGGCTTCGGCCGAGCGCGCTGCACGCCCCCGCGTTCGCGAAGGCCGTCTGGCGCGCGGCGAAGCAGGGCGTTCGATTTCGGGCGCTGCGCCTCGAGCCTTCACTCGAAGGCATCGCCCTGCTCGATGAGCTTCCGGTCGATGTCGAGCGCTACGACGGCGCATCGCTCCAAGCGTGGTCTTCGGCCTTCGACGACACCAGTGGCTGGCTGCGGAAGGACGGGCGCGTGGCGGGGCGCTCGGTCACTTGAGGCGTGCGGCGGCCTTCAGGTACGCGAGCCCGCGCGGCGACACCTCGTAGCCAACCTCGAACGACTGCGTCAGCCCGAGCTTCTTCAGCTTGCGCACGTCTTCTTTGAACGGGAGCGTCTCGCGCTTCAGCGACGCAGCGAGCTTCGAGGCGGCGATGCGAGGCCGGCGTTTGATCAGCTTCAGCACCGTCATCGTCCAGGGCTTCCGGCCGTCGAGCTTCTTCAGCTTCGCGTGGAGCGTCAGCACGTCCTCTCTCGAGAGCGCCGTGTCGAGCGCGCCTTCGACCCGGTCACCATCGCCCGCGTGCCGCAGCGTGACGTCGAACACAGGTGTCTGCGGCGTGAGCGGCACCTTCGCGACCGGCGCCATGTACGAGAGCAGCTCGTCACGCGACTCGAAGCCACCGGCGCGCGCGTCGACGTCGGTGAGGGCCTCGAGCGGCACCCGAACGACCGCGCTCACCTCGACGACGCCGATGGGGTGCACGCGATAGCGCCCGCCCGGCTTCACGAGCGGCTTGTCCCACAGGCGGAAGGTGCGGGTGACGGCGCCGCTGACGAGCCCCGCGTGAAACCGTTTCTGAAAGAGCAACATGGTCGCACCATACGCACGGGTGGTGCGTCGCGCCGCCATGGTGTGAGGATGAGGCGGTGCGCGAAGCCGATCTCGATCGCGAGCTGTCGACGCGGGTGCTCGAGTCAGTCGAGCGGCGTGAGGTCTATGCCGACTGGCTGCTCGAGCGGGGAGACCCGCGCGGGGCGGTGCTCTCGGCCGCGCGGCTCCTGAAAGAGGCCTCGTCGAAGTCGGCCCTGGGCCGATCGGCTGCGCGCCTCGAGGTGGTGGCCGCGCTCAAACGGCTCGCGGGCTGGCTCGACGACAAGGTCCCCGAGGGCAGGCCGTGGCGGCCCTCTGACCTGCGCGGAGTGGCGAGTGATTCGCTCGGCTTCCTCAGCCACGAAGCGGGCGTGCTGCACCGCTTCCGAGTGGCCTCGGGCCGCGACACGCCGATTCCCGTCTCGCTGCTCGAGGCGGTGCCCACCCTGTCGGAGATCGGCCTGCCAGCCGCGCCACGGGCGCGCGCGGGCCTGAGCGTGCTCGCCCTGCACCCCGTGCGGGTCATCGACGTGCTGGGGCGCCATGGCGTCGAGCGCTTCGACTGCTTCGACATCGAGCTGCCGGTCTCGCTCGCGCGTCTGGGCATGCCCGCGGTGACCAACGTCGCGTGGCGCTTCGCCGGGTTCGCCGAGGCGCTCGAGAAGCGCACGAAGGGCGCTGAGCTGCGGTTCTCCGACGGCTCGCTCGCGGTCGACTCCCTGGGCGCGCTCCTCTGCACCTGTCCCAACGTGTCGATGGTCTGGCTCGATCGGGTTCGCCTGCCGACCGATGGCGTCGGTGAGCTCTCGCCCGCAGAGGGCAGGGTGCCGCACCTGCGCCTCGTCGAGACCCCGCTCGCCGCGCCGGTCGCCGAGGGGCTCGCGCGAGCAGGCGTGTTCCGTGCGGTGACGCGCCTCGAGGTGAAGGACTGGCCCGTCGGCGTGCCCGCGCTCGACGCGTTGATGAGCGGGTCTCCGGCGCTCACCGAGCTCTCCATCATTCGCAGCCCCATCGGCGCCGAGCTCGTGCGCTCGTTGCTCGAGTCAGGCCGGCTCGCGGGCCTTCGCTCGCTCGACGCGAGCGGCTGTCTGCTGGCCCTGGGCGGCGTGGCGCGCCTCATCGAGAACGCAGGGCCCAGGCTCGAGAAGCTGGTGCTGCGCTTCAACCAGCTCACCGAAAGCGACCTCGCTTCGCTCGCGAAGCTCTCTCGCTGGCCGACGGGCTGTGAGGTGCGCTTCGAAGAGGTGACGTTCGGCGCTGGAGCCCATCAGGCGCTCGCGGCGGTCGCGAACGCCCATGGCTTGAGAATCGGCGTGAAAGACTGCGTGTTGTCGCTCAGCCCTCGTTCGTGACCGAGAGACCGGGCGCCGTCTTGAAGCCCCACGCCTTGATGAGCGCGATCGGGTCGACGAACTTGGCGCCCTTCTCCTGCTGCTTGCAGAGCCGGCCCGACATGCCCACGTAGGTGACGACGCCGTTCTCCATGTGCAGGTGGCCGTTGAAGAGCATCTGCTTGTCGCGACCGAGCGAGGCGGTGGTGAGAATGCGCCAGGGCTCGGCCGAGGTGCGGCGCGAGGCGGGCACGGCGTGCATCGAGCCGTCGGCGAGAATGGCGAAGTTCGAGGCGTACTTCTGGCCGCCCTGCGCGCGGGCGTGCGTGTCGGGCCACGACGCCTCGTCGTAGAGCTCGGTGATGCGCCCGTTGCCCTTCATCGTCACCTTCTCGAACTCGGCGATCTGGTTGTTGCCCTCGGTGCGGTAGCCCTTGAGCACGTTGAAGGTCTGCGGCGTGTTCATGTCGTCGGCGATCTTCTTCGGCGTCAGCTCGGTGAACGAGAACGCCATGGTGTCGACGGCCTTCTGGCTCTGGGAGTACGGGTTGTACTTGCCCTCGACGGTGATGTGCCCTTCGCCGTGCTCGGTGTCGTAGATGGGGTCGGGCTTGAGCTCGCGAACGTCGTAGGCCAGCGCGCCGCCCGCCAGCGCCTCACGCACCACCTTCTTCACGTCTTCGGGAATCTGGCTGCCACCGAACGTCTTCGTGGGCGCTCCCGCGGTGTGAAGCTTCTGCACCTCGGCCGAGAGCTTCACCGCCTCCATCTCGACGCGGCGGTTCACGCTGGCGGCGTGCGAGCGGTATTGCGAGATCTCGCCGAGCTTCTCGCTCATCTTCCGGCGCGCCTCGGGCTCCATCTGCCCCGCGAACTTGTCGGCTTCGGCCTTCAACGCCTTCTCTTCGTCGACGCTGATGCTGCCCGCCGAGGTGAGAATCGTGTCGACCTCCTTCGCGTCGATGCGGCGATCCTGCGCGGCGTTGCGGAAGGCGTTCTTCACGTCGGAAACGGCCATGGTCGTGCTCCCCGAAAAATGAGCGCGCAGTTCAGATCAACTGCGGCCAAAGTCGATGTGGGGTTCTCGCACACCATGTAGGGAAGTTGCGAAATACAGGTGGAAAACAGTGAAACCCGAGGGTTACGACCGAGCGATGAACATCGCAGTGCTGGGTGCCAGTGGCGGGTGTGGAAAACAACTTGTCGAGCTCGGAGCGAAGCGGGGGCACGTCGTCACCGCCGTCGCGCGCGCGACCTCGAAGCTCGAGGTGCCGCCGGGCGTGAAGGTCGATCGCGGAGACCTCACCTCGGCCGAGTTTCTGCGTGGCGTGGTGAAGGGGCAAGACGCGGTGTTGTCGGGGCTGGGGCTGCGGCTCGCGGGCCTGGCGCCGTGGAACAAACCCGAAGACGCGACCTTTCTGGCGCGCAGCACCGCCGCCCTCATCGAGGCGATGAAGGCCGAGGGAACGAAGCGGGTGCTCGTCGTCAGCGCCGGCGGCGTGGGTGACAGCAACGCGATGGTGCCTGGCGTCTTTCGCATGATGATCAAACTGACGGCGCTGAAGGCCGCCTACGCGCAGCTCGAGCAGATGGAAGGGCAGCTGCTGGCCAGCGGGCTCGACGTCTGCATCGCGCGGCCGACGGGGCTCACCGATGGCCCGTTCACGGGCAAGGCCGTCGTCGCGAAGGCCTTCACGGGGCGGGCGACGATCTCCCGCGCCGACGTCGCGGGGTGGATGTTGGATCAGCTCGAGAAGCCGGCCTTCGAGGCGCGCACGCCGATGATTACGGTGACGGGCGCCGCCTGATCACTTCACGAACAGCCAGGTCGCCACGCCACCGAGCACCACGGCGCCGATGCCGGCTCCGAGGGCGACGGTGGCCTTCGTGTTCATCGAGCCGCTGAGCTGCTGCACCTGCGCCTGGGTGAGCGTCGACGAACCGAGCGTTCCATCGGGCTGCATGGTGACGTTCTTGTCCCACGTCGCGCGATCGCCGGCGGCGAGGCCCGCGAAGATGCCTGCGGTGATGGCGGCGGCTCCCGCGGCCGACGCGACGGCAATGGCCGGCACCTTCGACGATGTCGGCTCGGCGGTGTCGACGAGATCGGTGCGATCGTCCTTCTGCTTCGGCTCGAGCTTCGTGGCCACGGGCGTGTCGGTGTTCTTCGGCTCGGGCTTCTTCACGTCGGGCGGCGGAGGAGGTGGGGGCGTGACGGCGACCTTCGCCTGCATGGTCAGCTTCTCTTTCACCTGCCGCACGAACGTCGTGATGTCGGCGAGCGACTGATCGGCCCACTTGTCTTCGCGCGCGGTGATGTCGGTGACGGCCAGGGGCTCGGGCAGATCGGCCGCGAACGCCTCGAGGTGAATCGCGAGCGACTTGCCGACCTTGCCGATGTCGACGGCGACGATGACGGCGCGCGCGCCCAGCAGCACGGCGAGCTTCGCGCTGCACGTCTGCCCGCCGTTGCAGCTGCGCGGGTCAGAGAAGCCCGCGGCCTTGAGGTCTTTCGTCGAGCGCGCGTCGTCGCGCACGTCGGCCACGCCTTCACGTTTGAGGATCTCGACCACGCGGGTGGCGACCTTCGGCGCGAAGGCATCGGTGTTGGGCCGCCGGCTGGTGAGGACGACACCGACCGGCGCGCGGGT
>JAEUJR010000731.1 GCA_016793585.1 Archangium sp. | reverse complement strand
GGGCCGTCGGCGCTGCGCTCCACCACGCCCGAGCAGAAGGCCCAGTTCTTCGACCTCGCCGAGCAGGGCCGCGTGAAGGTGAAGCGCGAGTTCAAGGAGCGCGTTCGGTTCGGCTGGCTCAACCTGCTCGACGCCGAAGGAGCGCGCCTGCTGCCCTCGATGGACGTCATCTTCTGCCGCAACGTGCTCATCTACTTCGACACCGAGACGCGGCGCCGGGTGGTGCAGCTCTTCTCGGAGCGCCTGCGCGACGGTGGCTACCTGCTGCTGGGCCACTCCGAGAACCTGTTCAGCCTCACCACCAAATTCGAGCTCGTGCAGCTCTCGGGCGATCTCGTCTACCGAAAACCGCGGCTGTGAACGTGCGCTGCTTCGCCGTTCTGTTGTAGTGCCCCGGCCGTCTCATGCGTCTCGAACGTCCCATTCGTGTGCTGGTGATCGACGACTCCCCGTCGAACCGGCGCGCCATCAGCGCGATGCTCGAGTCAGCGCCCGGCATCGAGGTGCTCGACCGCGCCGCCGATGGAGAAGAGGGCCTGAAGAAGGCCATCGCGCTCAAACCAGACTGCATCACGCTCGATCTCGAGATGCCGCGCATCGACGGCTACTCGTTTCTTCGCCTCATCAACTCGCGCGCGCCGACGCCGGTCATCGTGCTGTCGTCGTACGGCCACCCGTCAGACGTCTTCAAGGCGCTGCAGCTGGGCGCGCTCGACTTCGTGGCCAAGCCCGCCAAGGCCGACAAAGCCGGGCTCGAGCAGGTGCGCGCCGAGCTGATCGAGAAGGTGCGCGCGTCGGCGTTCGCGAAGAAGCGGCCCGCCGAGCGCGGCATGGGCCCGTTTCACACACCGGCCGTGTTTCCTGCCGCCGTGTTGCCCGATCTCGGCAAGACGCCGTCGTCACCGACGCCCACCGACACGCCCACGCTCGTCTGCATCGGCGCCTCCACCGGCGGCCCGCCCGCGGTGCAGAAGGTGCTCGAGTCGCTGGCCGGGCTTCCCGTCTGTGTGCTCGTCGCGCAGCACATGCCGACGCGGTTCACCGAGGCCTTCGCGCAGCGGCTCGACGGCGCGCTCCCGTTTCGCGTGAAAGAAGCGCAGACCGGAGACCCCATCGTTCCGGGCCGCGTCTACATCGCGCCCGGCGGAGAGCAGCTCGAGCTCGGCGAGCGGAGTGGGAAGCAGATCACCGTCGTCTCGCGCTCGGGCCCCACCGACGCCTACGCGCCCTCGGTCGATCGGCTCTTCACCAGTGTCGCGAAGGCTGGCGTGTCGTCGGCGCGCGGCGTCGTGCTCACGGGCATGGGCAACGACGGGGGCCTTGGGGTGAAGGCGCTGCTCGCGGCTGGCGCCGAAGTGTGGGTCGAGTCCGAAGAGACGGCCGTCGTCTTCGGCATGCCCCAGGCCGCCATCGCCAACGGGCCGGTGACGCGCGTGCTGGCGCTCTCGCTGCTCGGGCCGCAGCTCGCCCAGTCGATTCAGGTGTCGCGCGGCTCGGGAAATTTTCCGGCGCTCAAGCCGAAGAAGTGAACTTCTCGTCTCGCGCGGAGCGCCTGTCGGAGTAGGGTGGTTTTCGACCATGACGATTCGTGCCCTGGTGGTCGACGACTCCCTGCAACTGCGCCGCAGCGTGATGTACGCGCTGCAGAAGCTGCCTCAGCTCGTGTGTGTCGAGGCAGGTGATGGCGCCGAGGCGCTGCGAAAGCTGCGCGGGAGCACGTTCGACATCGTGCTCTCCGACATCAACATGCCCGTGCTCGACGGCCTCAAGCTGGTCGCGCACATTCGGCAAGACGCCTCGCTCGCGAAGCTGCCCATCGTGATGATCACGACCGAGTCGGCCGAGGCCGATCGTGAACGCGCGATGGCACTCGGCGCCAACGCCTACCTGGTCAAGCCGGTGCAGGCCTCGGAAGTGCTCGAGACCGTGAAGTCTCTTCTCGGTCTTCCGTAGACCCTCGACATGATCCTCTCTGCTCTCGCGGTGGCGGTGCTCGGGGGCGCGCCCATGGCCGACGTGTGGCCGTTTCAGGGCAAGCGCCTGGCCGATGGTTCCATCGAGTACGCGTACGATCTCACGGCCATCAAGGCGTCGTCGGGCTTCGGTGACGCGAAGGAAGCCAACGGCGAAGACGCGGTGAAGAAGTTCCTCGTCGGGCTGCCGAAGCAGGTGACGGTGAAGGTGCCCGCCGGCGCCGCTGTGACGCTCAGCGGAGGCCTCGGGCTCGAGAGCGCGCCGCTCGCCAGCTCGTTTGCCCTCACGCCCGATGGGCCGCTCGCGACCGAGAACCCGCTGGGCAAGAAGGCCGGCGCGCGGCTGCTGGCCCCGCTCGATCCCCGCACGCCGCGGGTGCTCGTCGGCGCCGAACTGCCGCTGTGGCTCGCGAGAAACGTCGAAGACGGCGCGCTCGCGGCGGTGGAGATCGACACCGAGTGGATGCGCCGCGATCTCTGGAACAAGGTGGCTGACAAGGCCATTGCGCGGGCGAAGAGCTCGGGTGGTGACACGCGTGAAGGCGCCTTCGCGCTCGCCGTGCGCGTGCTGGCGGCGTCGAGCTGTGGCGACGCGGCGAAGATGCCCGATCGCGCGAAGAACGACCCCGAGCTCAAGACTGCCGTCGAGGCCGAGCTGTCGAAGCTGAGCGCCGATGGAGACTCCATCGTGCCGCCCGCGCCCTTCTCGTGGACGCCCGAGCTGGGCTGCGCGTGGCTGCGGGCTCGCGCGTTGTCGCGCCCCTTCGAGAACAGCCGGGCCGGCACCGCCGCCGTGCTCGTCTTCTTCGAGCTGCTCGAGAAAGACTCGAAGCTCGCCAACCTCTGGGAGCGCACCCGCCAACGCCGCGACCGCTTCCTCGGTGCGCCCGCCACCGAACCGATTCTCGCGTGGAAGACCGCCGCGAAGGGTGACGTGTCGAAGGCGCTCGACGGCCTCAACGAGTTCATCGAGGCGTTGCCGCTGAACGATCGCACTCCGCCGCCGCTCGCTGCCTGGCCAGTGACCCCGTTCACGAAGTTCCTCTCGGAGCTCTCGGGCGCCGAGCGCTCCGCCGCGATGGACGAGCTCTCGGCCGCGGTCGGTGATGGCCGCGTCTCGGTCTCGGGCACGAGCTGGCCGATTCTGCGTGAAGCTGCGATGGCGCCGTTGCTCTCCGATGCCTCGAAGGCCGTGCAGGTCGACTCGGGCTGGCGCGATCGGCTCTCTGGCGCCTTCGCCTCGCTGCAGGGGAGTCACCGTGAGGCCCGCCGAGGAGGGCTCGACGCCGAAGACGAAGTGCTCGAGCGCACCGTGTTGCAGCTGCGGCTCAACGTGCCCCCGTTTCTCGAGGTCGAGCCGACCGGCGCTGCGTTCGAGAAGCAGGCGCGCTCGCTCGAGGCGCTCGTCGCCGCGCTGACGACCGAGAACCTCACCGGCCTCAAGGGCTACACGCTCGATGGCAAGCGCAGCCCCGACACGATCCTCAACGAGGCGAAGCGGCTCGTTCCCCTGCTCGATGGCCTCGCGAAGCTCGCGCAACCGGAGGCGACCGGCATCGAGGGCAAGGCGGTTCAGGAGGCAAGGCGCTTCATCGCCACGTGGCGCTCCGAGGGTGGGCTCACGCGTGACGTGCGGGCGACCTTCGCGTTCCCCTGGGCCGCCGGCTCGGAGCGCGCCCACGCGGCGATTCTGGGCGTCTCACGCCGCGAGCTGCGCGTCGGCTTCTCGTCGCCGCCCAAAGCGACGCTGAACGACGCCTCGAAGAGCTTCGTGGTGAACACCGCCGTCGAGCAGCGCTACCTCGTGCCGGTGCTCGTCACGGCCGGCACCATCGCTCCACACACGCTGCGAGCCGCGGAGCGCGCGGCGCTCAAGGCCACCGTCGACGAAGCCGGAAGAGATCTGTCGAAGCTGGACGGCGCGTTGCATGATTCCTTGCACCGCGAGCAGAAGCCGGGTGTCAACGCAGCGGAATAGTCTCAGTGGGCCTTCTGGGAGCGACGCAAAATGAGAGTTCAGATGGTTGTGGCCGCGATGGCGGCCATCGCGACGGGTGTGCTCGTTCAGGCGTGTGGAACGCCCTCACGCTGTTCCCCGACCAACTGCGCGTCGGGCTGTTGTGACAGCACCGGCATCTGCCAGACCGGCAACTCGTCGAACGCGTGTGGCGCTCGTGGCGGCACTTGCTCGACCTGCTCCCTCGGCCTCTCGTGCGTCGGCGGCACCTGCACCTCGCTCGGAACCGGCGCCGGCAGCTC
>JAEUJR010000221.1 GCA_016793585.1 Archangium sp. | reverse complement strand
CGTCGCGCTCGACGTCGCGAACCACCGCGTCGCCGTCGCTGGTGATGACGGCGTCGTTCGCGTCTTCTCGTTCTCGTCGAAGACCGTGCGCGAGATGGAAGGGCACCGCGGCGCCGTGACGGCGCTGGCGTTCACGCCCCGTGACGGCCGCCTCGCCTCGACGGGCGACGATGGGACGATTCGCTTCTGGTACCTCGAAGGCGCGGTCGAGTGCGAGGTGCGCGGCGAAGGTGACACGGGCCACGCCGGTGGAGCGACGGCCTTCGCCTTCCTCCCCACGCCGAAGGCCGACGCGAAGGACCAGAGCGACCGCCTCGTCTCGACGGGCCACGACGCGAAGGTGCGCACGGTTCGCCTCGACGACAAGAAGCGCAGCAAGACGTTCGACGTCGATGGGCCGCAGCGCGCGTTGGCGCTCGTCGAGAGCGACCCCCGCAAGGCACAGGTCGAGATCGTCGTCGCGGGAGACAGCCGCAAGCTCACGTTCATCACGGTGGCGGTCGATGGGCAGCTCGCCGACGCGACCGACTTCGGGCTCGACGGGTTCGCTGGCTACGCCGCGCAACTGAAGACGGCGCAGCGGGCCGCGAAGGAAGTGCTCGCGAAGGACCTGCCGAAGATCGCCGAAGCCGACGTGATTCCGTTGCTCGAGGCGCTCGCGGCCGATCGTGAGACCTCGGTGCGGCTGACGCTCGCGAAGACGCTCAGCGCAGCGCCTCGCAAGGACACGCGCTCGTTGCTGCGCACGCTGGTGAAGGACAAGGACCAGGCCGTCGGCCTCGCCGGTCTCGAAGCGCTCGCGAAGACGGAGGAGCAGCCGTTCGTCGCGTGGCGTGAAGGCATTCGTGGCGCGGCTCCGGCCGTGCGCATGGCGGCGTTGAAGGCGCTGCCTCCGCTCTATCCCGCGGTGCCGCTCGTTCCGGCGCTCATCGCGAGCACGCTGAAAGATGCTGACCCGGCCGTTCGCCTCGCCGGGCTCGATGCGCTGCAGGCCGTCTTCCCCGAGGGCATCGAAGCGCTCGCCACCGGCTTCGAGAAGGGCACGGCCGACGTTCGCGCCGAAGTGCTCGTACGTGCGCTGTTGAGCGGCCGGTTGCCTCAGCTGCAGTCGATCTCAGGCCGAGCGCTCGATGACGAGAACGTGCTGGTTCGCCAGGTCGCGTTCGTCGTGCGTGTGCTCGAGCGGCCTGCCGTCGCGGTGTTGCTCGAGAAGATGCTCGAGTTGCCCGAGGTCTTCCGGCGCGCGAACGGTGGGAAAGATCCGAACCCGGAGCAGCTCGCCGCGTTGCGCGCGAAGCTGGGCCTGACGTCGGCCTCGAAGGAACTCACGCAGGACGATCTGACGCCGCTGCTGGTGGCCATGTCGGCGAAGTCGACCGACATCGCGAGCCGTGGCGCTGCAGGTCTGCTCTTCGCGGCGGGTGACGTGCGCGCGATCTCGGCGCTGCTGCAGCTCTCGCGTGAAGAGCCTGCGTCTCACCGCGTGTGGGTCGTGCAGACGTTGACCCAGCTCGCCGATCCCCGTGCGCGGCAGCGCGTCGCGTCGATGATCGACGACACCGATGCGTCGGTGCGCGCGGCCGCGGCCGATGGCCTCACCAAGCGCAAGGACGAGGCGTCGCCACTCGAGTTCACCGGCATTCTGCTGCGCTCGGCGTACGAAGACATGCGCAAGCGCGGGCTCTCGCGGCTCGTCGCGGTTCAGCCGAAGGATCGCACCGAAGACGCCGAGACGCTGCTCGGCCACGCGCTCGAAGACGAAGCGCCGTCGGTGCGCGCCGAGGCCTTCAAGACGTTGTGGTCGTGGCATGAGAAGGACGCGACGGCTGCCATCGATCGCGCGCTCACCGCCCGCTTCGCCGACCTTCGCCTCAACGCGGTTCGCCAGATGGCGCTCATCGCGAAGGCGCCGACGGACGATGATCAGCCGGCTCCGAAGGGCACGCCCGCGTGGGTGCTCGAGCGGCTCGAGAAGGCCGTCACCGATCGCGATGCAGGCGTTGGAGAGGCGGCCATCACCACGCTCTCGCGACTGCTCGGTCGTGACGCTGCGAAGCCGTGGCTGAAGGGCCTCGAGTCCGAAGCCGTCGCCACTCGCATTCTCGCGGCGCGCCGTTCGTCGCAGCTCGCGGGCAAGGCCGAAGCGGAGTCACTGCGTTCGCCGCTGGTGAAGGCGCTCGCTGATCTCTCGATTCCCGTTCGCCTCGCCGCGCTCGAGAGCGCCGACGCGTTGGTGAAGGACGACGCCGGTCCGCTCACGGCCGGGCTGCTGGCCGATTCGCTCGAGGTTCGGGTTCGCGCGGCCGAGCTGCTCGCGAAGCGCGGTGACGAACGCATCATCGAGCCGATGCGCGGCTTCGTGCTCGATGCGGATCTCAAGCTCCGTCACCCGGCGGCGTTCCTCGAGCCGCTGCGTGCACGTGCCGTTGGCGCGCTCGCCACCCTCGGCAGCTCCCGTACTGCGGCGCTCTTCGCCGACCCGCTGTTGAAAGACGAGAACCCGGCGCTGCGTGAGCAAGCCGCCCGTGGTCTCTGCAACTCGGGCGCTGAAGGGCTGCTCCTCGACGCGCTCAGCCACGGTGACGTCGCCGTTCGCAGCTGGGCCGCTGAAGGCCTCGCCCGCCTCGGAGACGATCGCGGCCTCGCGGTGCTCACGGGCACGCTCAAGGACTCGCACCTGCCGATTCGCGAAGGCGCGCTGCGTGCGCTCGTCGCGCTCGGCCCCGCGGGAGACAACGCCCTCTTCCTCGGCCTCGACGACACCGACAGCTACCTGTCAGACACGTTCTTCGCGACGCTGCTCGCCAGAGATCTCCGCGCGGCGCGTGAAGGTAACGAGCCCGAGCTGCTCACGGCCGCGCTCTCGGCCGGTCGTCCCGATGTTCGGTATGCGGCGGCTCGCGCCCTCGAGCTGCGCTCCGACGTGAGCGCGTACACCGACCTGCTCATCAGCGCCGTCAGCCCGCCGAAGCCCGAGAAGGCCGGCGACATGAAGGACTGGCCCGAAGAAGGAGAGCGTGAACGCGCCGCGATGCGCCTCGTGCAGCTGCTCTCGGCCGACACGCCGCAGGCGCGCTACCTCGCCGGTCAGGCGTTGCTGCTGCGTCGCAAGCCGCTCGAGTTCTTCGACGAGGTGAAGCGCGTCGTCTCGATTCGCCCCGCGTCCGAGACCGTCGTTCCCGACACGAACCAGCGCGGTCGCGCGAGCACCGATGCGGTCGCCCGCCGTGACTGGTTGCGAAAGCTCTTCGCCGGAGCCTCCTCGAAGGTGGCCTCGCCCGACGCCAAGGAAGTCGAAGTTCGCAAGTGGATCGCCTTTGGCGCGTACGTCGGTCTGCTCCGCCTCTCGAGCCCTGACGAGACGGTGCGCCGCGTTCGCCGCGACTGTGTCGATCGCATGATCGAGATGGCGTCGGCCGGCAGCCCGAAGCCCGTCTCGGTTGTTCCCGCGCTCGTGCGTGCGCTCGACGACGAAGACGCGCTGGTTCGCAAGAAGGCGATGGCGGGCCTGACGAAGCTGCTCGAGGCGACACCCGATGTCGCGCTCCGTCACGCGCTCTCGTCGTCGTCGGCCGATGTCGGTCTGCTCGCGCTCGAGCAGTTGAACGAGCGCAAAGAGGCCGCGCGCCCGTGGTTCGTCGAGGCGCTCGCGTCGAACGTGTCGGAAGTGCGTCAGCAGGCGTTCGTGTTGCTCGAGCGCAGCTACGGCTCGGGGTCGCTCGATGCGCTGATGGCGGCGCTGGCGAGCCCTCACGCGGATCTTCGACTGGGCGTCTTGCAGAAGCTCGCGGCGAGTCAGGACGCGCGGGTGCTACCGGCGCTCCGCAAGGCGCTCGAGAGTGATCGCGACGACGTTCGTCTGCTCGCTGCCCAGTTGCTTGCCGAGCGCAAAGACGACGCTGCCGTTCCCGCGCTCGCCGGCGTCCTCGTTCCCGAGGGTCCGTCGATCGCTGCGGCCCGCACGGCCCTGGCGACGAGCGCGACCGATGCCGCGGCCATCGCGCTCGCAACGCACCTGCAAGAGCTCGCTGCGCTGCCTCCCGCTGCCGAACCGGGACCGATGAACGCGCTCAAGCGCGAAGCCATCGCTGCGCTCGCTTCGACGCACCGGGCGATTGGTCTCGAGGCGCTGCTGCAACGCTTCGATGACGCAGCCGCCGACGTGCGCATGGCTGCCTTCACCGGAGCCCTTCAGCTCACGAACCACCGCCGTCCGCCGGCGAAGGGCGCTCCGAACAAGGAGTTCCTCAAGGAAGAGAAGCGTCACCCGCGCAACGCGAACGGCGTGCTGCAGACGATTCAGGCCGCCGCTCGTGCGAAAGACGCAGCGCTGCGCTGTGCGGCGTGCCGTGAGGCCGACGTGGGCGCCGAGCGTGAATACGACGCGCTGCTCGTCTCGCTCTTCGGCGATCGCGACGTGCCGACCCGCGTGCAGGCCGTCACCAGCTACGCCACGCGCGTCGAAAAGCTGGGCGCCTCGCAGGCTCCACTCGAGCAGGTCATCGCTCAGGGCAATCGTGAGCTGATGCTCCAGGCCGCTGAAGGCCTGGCTTCGAAGCAGCACCCGGCCGCGCTCCGTCCGTTGCTGCTCTTCACTCGCGCAGGTGAGGCGCCGGAGCAGGTGCGCGCCGTGCTCGCGCTTGGAACGGCGGGGCAGGTGAGGGCGCTCGAGGAGATCGAGGTGCTCGCCGCGGGTGGCACCGAAGAGGCTCCCGCGCTGCCTGAAGTTCGCGCTGCCGCCATCGAAGCCATGGGCCGACTCTTCAAGTCGGTCACCGAGCTCGAGGTGAAGAAGCGCGTCGTCGAGGTCGTGGAGTCCTCTGCGCTCGAAGGTCAATTCCGCATGGCCGGCGTTCGCGGCCTTCGGTGGATTGGCGACGATCGCGCGCTTGGAAAGCTGCAGCAGATCGCAGCCGACGACGGCGACTACGACTTCGAGGTTCGCAAAGAGGCGATTCGGTCACTCGGCGTGCTGGGTGATCCATCGAGCGAGCAGGTGCTCAGCCGCCGGCTGCGCGTGTACCAGCTGGCCGAGACGGCCCTGCAGGCCCTCGAAGCCATCTTCCCGAACGATCCACTCCGCGTGGCGCTCAGCGCGGCGTCGAGCGAGCTCGCGAACATCTCCGGTCCCGCGCTCGCGTATCTGCTCGCGGAAGCCGAGCCGGGCCCGTTGCTCGAGCGTCTGGCCAACCCGCGCCTGCAGCCGCACCTGCGCTCGAAGGTGAAGTTCGGCCTCGGCCGTCGCGACGCGCTCCCGACGGAGCCGCTCGTCAAGCTCACGGCCAGCGACTTCCCCAACGTCCGTGAAGACATGGCGTGGCTGATGGCGCGCAACGCACTGCGCGGCGCGAAGCTGCCGGCCGCCGAACAGACCCAGCGCGTGCAGGCGCTCGTGGCGGCAGCGACGTCGACGGCGCAGCGGTGGGCTCGCAGCGTGGGCACCGACAAGGTCGCCGAAGAGAGCGCGTTCCTGCGGCTGCTGTGGGCCGCGACGCTGCACGAAGCGCGGCAGGTCGAAGAGCTCGCCGCCAAGTCGCTCACCGGCAACTCTCCTGCGCCGGCGAGTGTGCGGGCCGAAGCTGCGCGCATTCTGCAACGCGCTGGCGTCGGGGCTGCTCCCGTGCTCGCGAAGGCCGCTGGAGACATCGACGCGACGGTTCGCCGCGCTGCGATGTCGGGCCTCGTGGCGCACGCTCCGCAGCAGGCGCTCTCGCTCATGGAGAGCACGAAGCCGCTCGACTCGCTCGCCTTCGACGCCATCAAGGGTGATGCGCTCAAGCTCGCGACGGAGGCCGGCCGCGCCGTCATGTTGCCGAAGCTCATCGGCGCGAGAGACCCCTCGGCGTTGATGGCGCAGGCCGAGACCGGTACCAACGAAGCAGCGCAGCGCGCGGCGCTCATGGCGCTCGGCCGCATGGCTGGAGAAGACGTCGCCACGTTCCTCGCGAAGCTCGCCTTCAGCGCCGGTGGTGGTGACGGCGACGACGATGAAGACGACGGCGGCGACGAAGACGAAGAAGAGGTCGACGACGACGACGAGGGCGGTGACGAGGACGAAGACGAAGGACCCAGCCCTGACATCACCATGCCCGGCGCCCGCCGCTTCGAGTTCGAAGAAGATGGCAGCTCGAAGTTCTGGGAAGTGATGGTCGTCGACACGACCTGCACCGTGCGCTTCGGGAAGATCGGCTCCGCGGGTCAGAAGAAGCCGAAGAAGCTCGCCTCTGCCGAAGCCGCGCAGAAAGAGATGGAGAAGCTCATTCGGGAGAAGACGGGCAAGGGCTACGAAGAGGTGAAGCCGAAGGGCGTCAAGCCGCCGAAGGCCGTCGAAGCGCCGAAGGCTGCTGAGGCTCCGAAACCGGCCGCCAAGCTCGACGCGCCCTGGGGAACGCCCGAGCTGCGAGAAGCGGCCTTCCGCGCGCTCCGCCGTGCACAGCGCACCAACCTGCGTCGCACGAACGCGCCGAAGTGGTTCACGCCCGAGCAGCTCACGCAGTTGGCTGCTGACCCGGCGCTCGCCGACTCGATGATGCCGCCAGCTCCCGTGAAGCCTTCGCGTGGCGGTGGTGACGACGAAGACGACGACGACGAAGAAGACGACGAGGACTACGACGATGACGAATGACCTCTCGTGCTTTCGAGGAGCCAGATCATGAGCGCCGTTCGTGACGTGAAGGTGCAGTACGCCGCTGCGAGCGGCCTGAAGGCTCAAGACAACCGCGCCGAGGTGACGCTCGGCGTCGATGGTTCTCGTGGCCCCGTCGGGCTGCGCGGCACCGTCAAGGCGCCCGCGTTGTTCCGCGACGCGCTGATGACTGCGTTCGACGTGCTGGGCAGCGACCTTCGCTACAAGCGCAAGGACCTCGCGACCTACCTCGCCTACCTCACGAAGCAGGGGAAGAAGGCGACCAAGGAGATCTGGGAAGCCCAGAAGAAGTTCCTCGAGCAGCAGCTGGGCAACGAAGAGCAGCCCAAGCACGTGCTCGAGCCCGTCGTCACCGTCAGCCCCGACGAGCTCTCGCTCGAGGTCTTCTCGCGTGACGAGTCGAGCTACGCGCGGCTCTCGTTGCCTTCGGCCGTTTTCGAGAACCGCGAGGCCGCGCACGGCACTGCGACGCTGAACCTCGACGAGGCGTTCGTTGCGCGCTTCGAGCGCATGCGTTCGTGGCAGCCCGTCTCGCTCGAGGTCACCAACCGCGGAGAGCCCACCGCCGCCCAGACGAAGCAGGTGCCCTGGGCGTGGCTGCGCAACTTCGTGCAGGTGCAGTCGGCCGCCACGTTGCCCGGCGCCATCGCCGAGCTCGCGCCCATCGACCTCTACAACCTGCTCTTCGTCCTGCGCACGCGCGCCGCGAAGAAGCCGCCGCGTGGCCTTCGGTTCGAGCTCGTTCCCGGAGCGCAGCCCCGCATCGTCATCGAGCCGTTCGACATCGTGCTCGAGTGCCACGGCGCGCCGTACGCAGGGAAGACGCCACGCGTGGTGCGCATCTTCGGGCGGCAGCGGCTGCTCTCGCTCGGCCGAGCGCTCCCGCACGTCAGAGCCATCAAGGTGCACCTGCTCGGCGCTGGCCTGCCCGTGTTCTGGACGCTCGACTTCGGCGCCGATCGCGGCGCGCTCACCGTCGGGTACACGGGGTGGACTGACTCTGGCTGGTCGTCGGCTTCGGCCTTCGACGCGCTCATGCCGCCCGCCAGCGCCGAGGCGCTCTCCGAGAAGGCGCACGGCACGCTGCTGACCCGTGGGCCGACCTCGTTTGACGACCTCGTCAAAGCGCTCAACGCTCCGGCGAAAGAGGTTCGTGCGGCGCTGCAGCTCGAGTGTCTGAAAGGCCGCGTGCTGTTCGACCTCGTCAAGGGCGTCTACCGGCCGCGTCAGCTGCTCGACACGCCCATCGACGTCTCGCTCATTCGCTACGGCGGCGAACGCGAGAAGCTCGCGCACCGG
>JAEUJR010000727.1 GCA_016793585.1 Archangium sp. | reverse complement strand
TCGATCTCCTTGCGCACCCACTCCACCTCGGCGCGGTAGACAGGGTCGTTCATTCGCGGGTCGTCGCGCGTCGCGTCTTTGTTGGTGGGCGCGGGCGTGTAGGGCCGCTGCGTGCGCACGCGATCGCAGCTTGCGTAGTCTTCGTAGTGGCGGCCGGGCTCGCTCGCGCCGCTGATCATCTCCCACGTGCAGACCTGGCCGTTGGCGCTCTTGCCCGCAGGCTCGCCCGGCAGCGGGTCCTTGCAGGTCAGCACCGGCGGGTTGAACGTCGGCAAGCCAGTGCCGCCACCTTCGGTCACCTTGCCACCGCAGATGGGCGCGGGGTCGAACAGGCCGCCACCGAACACCTCGCAGCCGCGCTCCGACGACGCGCACGCGGTGTCTTTGTCGCCGGGCAGGTGAATGCGCGTGAAGGTCGTGCCGCTGCCGAGAATGCAGTACCCGAGAATCGCCGGGTACGAACACTTCGTGCCCACCTCGAACTCGGCGCGTTCACCGTTGAGCAGCTGCGAGCCGCAGTCGTCTTTCGCCTGCTTCTCGGTCCAGTCGCCGAGGTAGTCGCGGCACTCTTCGAGCTTCGCGAACTGGTTGGTGTAGCGGCAGTGCGCGACCACCTTCTCGGGCAACGTCGGCACGGGGTCATTGCGAAGGCACCCGAGCGCCCCGACCACGACTGCTGCTGAAAGGACGACGCGAACCATGAGGCGCTCTCCCGAAAGGACCGGCACGAAATCCAGCTCGTGCTGACATTCGTACGGCCCACGGGCGTCGGTGTTTCCGGTTCCGAAACCCAAATCAGTACCAGCGCTTACGATCTCGGCAGGTACCCCTTTTCGGTCAGCAGCTCGTTGAGGGTGCGAATGATGGTCGAGGCCTTCTCCTGGTTGAGGCGGCAGGCATCGAGGCGCACGAGCTCGGCCTCGGTGAAGCCGTCCTGCGTGGCTGAGCCTTCGTCTCCCAGAATCTCGTCGAGCAGGGTGTTCGCGCTCGGAGGCCGGTTGCCCACGCCCGCCGCTGGAGCGGCCTTCGCGCCTGGCTTCGGAGGCTCTTTCAGATCGAGCTGAAACACCGACTCGGGCAGGTTGCCGCCGTCTGAGGCGGGCAGCTCGTGCGTGACGCGTTTGCGCATCGAGTACGACTTCGGCTCGACGTGTTGCCCTTTGTAGTGCCGGGCGATGCAGGTGGAGATCTCGGTCTCTGACGCCAGCTGGGGAATCACGCGCACGCCGGCCTTCGCCGAGATGGCGTCGATGACTCCGAGCTCGGTCGGGTCGGTCATGGCGAGGTGCAGAGACCGGTCCTTGAGCAACACCGGGAACACGGCGTGCTCTTCACAGGTGGCGACGTCGACGCGCGCGAGCGCCGCGGGGTCTTTCACCAGCGTGCCCAGGTGCGTGACCGGCATCTTGAGCGACTTGCCAATGGCCTCGACGAGCTGCTCCTCGTCGACGAAACCCATCTCGACCAGCACGGCAGGCAGCCGCCCACCCCATTGATCCATTCGTGCGAGCGCAGAGCGCATCTGCAGCTCGTCGACGAGCCCTGCCTTGAGCACGATGTCGCGAACCCTCGAGACCGACCGAGTCGAAGCCATGGGAGGAGTCTACTCCCTCGGTGCGTCACCGCCTGTTTGGGGCAGGACTTTCGCGACGGGGCCAACTTGGGTAGGTCGCCTCGCCATGTCCCGAGTTCTCCCCGCGCTCACCCTCGTCGTCCTCTTCTCCACTCCTGGCTGTAGCTGCAGCAACTTCGCGCCCGTCGATGACTGTAACGGCGCTCCGTGTGCCGACGGTGGCGCGGGCGGCACGGCAGGAACGGGCGGCGGCGCGACTGGCGGAGGCGCTGCGACGGCTGGTGGTGACGCGGCTGGCGGCACGGCGACCGCGGGTGGTTCGGTGGTTGGCGGAGGAGACGCTGCGGGCGGTGCAGCAGGTGGCGCGGCGACGGCAGGTGGCGCGGCGACGGCGGGCGGCGCGGCGACGGCGGGTGGCGTGGCGACGGCCGGTGGAACGGCGACGGCCGGTGGAACGGCGACGGCCGGTGGAACGGCGACGGCCGGCGGAACCGCGACGGCCGGTGGAACGGCGACCGACGGCGGCTTCTACGACTTCTGCGCCGAGGTCGCCCAGCGCGAGTGCGACTTCTACATTCGGTGCAGCGCGACGGGCACGCTGTTCGGCGACCCCGTCACGGGCCGCGTCAACAACATCGCTGCGTCGGCGCAGCGCACGCAGTGTGAGGCGACGCGCCGCTCCGAGTGCCAGGTGCAGGTCGCTGGCGAAGCCCGAGGCCGCCGGCTCACCAACCCCACCGCGCTGCGGGCGTGTCTCGACGCCCAGTTCCCCTCGGCCACCTGCGCGCGTGATCGCAACCTCATGCTGAGCGCCTGCGACGTCGGCGCCTTCACCACGGGCCTCGTGGCGCCGGGCTCGCTCTGCACCGACTCGGTCGAGTGCGCTGGCGGTACCTGCAACCTCGGCGGCGGCGGCAACACCTGTGGCCAGTGTGTTCGATTCCTCAACCCCGACGGCGGCACCGCGCAGTGTGGCAACACGGCGCAGTGTGCTCCGGGCACGTTCTGCCGCGTCGGCGCCGGCCCTGACGTCTGCGTTCCGCTCGGCGGGGCTGACGCCGGCTGCACCAGCACCACCCAGTGTGCGCCCGGCTACGTCTGCCCGAACACGGGCGGCGCGGTGCGCACCTGCACCTTCGGCAAGCTCGAAGGCGAGCCCTGCGTGAAGGGCCGCACCGAGTGCTTCCGCAGCAACTCGACCGACTTCGAGCTCATCTGCGCGACGCAGCCCGGCGTGACCGATGGCGGCGCCGACCGTTGCTTCAAGCGCTTCAACACGGCGCCCGGCGGCTTCTGCAACACGGCCGAGACGGGCAACGGCATTCCCGTCGGGCCCAACTGCCTCGAGACCGAGTACTGCAACGCGGGCCTGTGCGAGGCCCGTCGCGCCGCTGGCATGCCCTGCGGCACCAACAACGAGGTCTGCCAGGCGGGCTCGCGCTGCCTCGCCGGCATCTGTACGGCCTATGGCGACGTCGGAGCGACCTGCACGGCGAGCGATCAGTGCAAGGCGCTGCTGTACTGCGCCGGAGCGGGCGCGGCGACGATGGGCACCTGCCAGCCGTTCCTCTCGTTCGCGGGCGGCATGTGCTCGACGAACAACTTCCCGCAGTGCACCAACCAGACGTACTGCCCCGGTCAGGGCATGCAGACCTGCGTCGCGCAGAAGCCCAACGGCCAGACGTGCATGAGCGCCACCGAGTGCCTCAACGGCAGCTGCAACGGCGCCTGCACCAACGCCTGCTGGAAGTGAGCGTCAAGGCCGGCCGGTGACGTGGGCCATCGCCTCGGCCCACCGCCCGGTCTGCTTCAGCACCAGCTCGATGAGCTCTCTCGCGGCGCCGCGCCCGCCCGGCTGCTGCGAGACGAAGTGCACCTGGGCCTTCACCTCGGCGACGGCGTCGGCGGGGCACGCGGTGAGGCCACAGGCGGCCATCGCGGGCAGGTCGTTCACGTCGTCGCCCATGTACGCGGTCTGATGCGGGGTGACGTTCAGCTCGCTGCACAGCTCGAGCAGCGCGGGCCCCTTTTCGCGGCGGCCCTGAAACACCTTCGCCAGCTTCAGCTCGGTCGCGCGCGTCTCGACGATCTTCGAGGTGCGGGCCGTGAGAATGGCGACGGGCAGGCCGGTGAGCCGCGCGAGCACCATGGCGTGGCCGTCTTTCACGTCGAAGCGCTTCATCACCTCGCCGTCGGGGCCGTACCAGAGGCCGCCGTCGGTCAAGACGCCGTCGACGTCGAAGACGACGAGCTTGATGGAGCGCGCGCGCTCCTCGGCCGTCACGGCTGGTGCCTCAGCGCCCGGCGAATGGCGAGCACGTCGCTGAGCGTCTCTTCGAAGAGGTCGAAGGTGAGGCTGCAGGGGCCGTCGCATGGCGCGGTGTCGGGGTTCTCGTGCACCTCGGTGAAGAGGGCGTCGATGCCGGCCGCCGCGGCCGCGCGCGCGAGCAGGCCGACGAACTTGCGCTCTCCGGCCGTCTCTCCGTTGCCGGCGCTCGGCAGCTGCACCGAGTGGGTGGCGTCGAAGCACGTCGCCAGGCCCGCCTCCCGCATCACCGCGAAGCCGCGCATGTCGACGACGAGGTTGTTGTAGCCGAACGTCGCGCCGCGCTCGGTCACCAGCACGTTGGGGTTGCCCGAGTCGAACGCCTTGCGCGCCTGATGCGCGATGTCCTTCGGGGCGACGAACTGGCCCTTCTTGATGTTGACGCCACGCCCCGTCTTCGCGACGGCGACGACGAGGTCGGTCTGCCGGCAGAGAAACGCGGGCACCTGGATGATGTCGGCCACCTCGGCGACCGCGCTCACCTGCGAGAGGTCGTGCACGTCGGTGAGAATGGGCACCTGCACCTCACGCTTCACGCGCGCGAGCACCTTCAGCCCTTCGACCATGCCAGGCCCGCGAAACGAGGTGATGCTGGTGCGGTTGGCCTTGTCGTAGCTGCACTTGAACGCGAACGGCACGCCGAGCTTCTGGGTGATGTCCTTCAGGCGGCGCGCGTGGCGAAGGGCGTGATCGGCCGACTCGATGACGTCGGGGCCGGCGATGACGAAGAGCGGGTGGTTCGGGCCGACGGTCGCGCCGGCGAGGGTGATGGGGAAGGCCATGCGCCGCGTGTAGCGCAGCTCGCGCGAGGCCGTCAGCGCTTCTGCTGCACTGCGGTGTCGTG
Source organism: Archangium sp. (assembly GCA_016793585.1). The sequence continues at coordinate 7,307 of JAEUJR010000727.1, read as the reverse complement.
CGACTTGAGGATCATTCCGGTGATGCGCAGGTTGATGACGATGAAGCGCAGCAGCTGCCATGGCACGAAGGTGCGCCACCACAACGTGGCGCGGGTCGGCCGCACGAAGGCGAGCGCGTGGCGGGAGTCGGTCGAGGGCATGTTCACTCCGGAATGATCCACCACAGCGGCTTTGCCTTCGCCTTGTAGAGGAACGCGTGGTGCAGCAGCTGCTTGATCCAGTGGCCTGCCAGGCCAATCTCGCCCGTGGTGTGGGTGAGGTCGCGGCCCGCCCCGGGGTACTTGTCGAAGTCTGGCACGATGGGGAACATCGTCATCGAGGCCGCGGTGCCCGAGAGCCAGCTCGCTCCGGCCGAGGCGACGCACGCAGCGCCGAGCCGCGCCATCGAAGCGCCCCGGGTCGCGTCGGGCGCCCCGCGCTTGATCATGTCGACGATCGACTGCGCGACGGCGCGGCCCATGATCGCCGAGGGCATGCCGGTTCGCGGCGGGGCGGGAGCGATGAGGGTTCCGTTCGGAGTCTTCCGCGGCAGCGAGATGGCGTGTGGTGGGGCGAACGCGATGCCGATGGCGAACACGTTGGCGTACCTCGGCGTGCGGTAGCGCTCGGGCCAGTCAGCCGCCTTCCAGTCTGCGGGCGACTTCGGCGTGTAGTCGGCGTCGACGAGCATGAAGCCTCGCGCCGAGAACAGCGACGAGGTGATGTCGGCGCCCTGCGCATCGAAGGCCTTGAGCGGAACCCCGCCGAACGGTGGCAGCAACATGGCGAAGTCGAAGTCGAGCGTGTGGTGCTGGCCATCGAGGGTCTCGTAGAAGACCTGCTTCGGTTCGACCCGCTCGACGTGGGCCCCGACGATCCACTCCACGCCGCGCTCGACGAAGAGTGACTCGGTGAACACGCGGCTCGGCGTCACGTAGCCGCCCATCTCGAGCTGCAACCCGCCGACGCCGAAGTCACCGAGCTCGGCCTCGTTGGTGAGGAAGATCAGCCGCGCCTGCTCACGAACGCCGCGTTTGCGCAGCTCGAACTCGAGGTTGAAGACGTACTCGAACGCGGCGCCTTCGCAGGTGCAGGTGCCGTGACCGGTGCCGACGACGATGGTCTTGCGTTCACCGCGCTTCATGGCCTCGACCAGACGGTCGAGCTTCTCGGCGGCCTCGGCGGCGTGCCCGAAGGTGCAGACCGACACCGAGTGGCCGTCAGGGCCCAGCCCGGGAGTCGCCGCGAAGTCGAGCCGCGGGCCCGTGGCGTTGATGAGGTAGTCGTACTCGAGCTCGAGCCGTTCGCCCTGCTTCGTCGCCCCGGTCCCTTCGGCGACGACGAACGGCTTCGTGTGGCCGGCCCCACCTTCGGGGTGCAGCTCGGTCGCCTTCGCCTGATGAAAGACGATGCCTTCTTTCGCGTACACGGGCGCGAGCTCGAACGTCACCTGCTCGGGGGTCATCTCGCCGGTGCCCACCCAGATGTTCGAGGGAATCCAGTTCCACTTCGAGTTGGGCGTGACGACCACGACCTCGTGTTGCGAGGGCAGCTTCTGACGGAGCAGCAGGGCGGCGGTGTGCCCCGAGACACCCGCTCCGAGGATGACGACGCGCATGTCTTCGAGAGCCGGGGCCTCTCATGCAGGGTTCAGAGGCTGGTCTTCGCGCTCCGGTTCTGCTGTGAGGAATTGGCGGGTCGCCGATCGATCCGCTGGCCGAAGTCACGCATCGGGGGCCCGCAGTGCGAACACGCAGTCTGGTTCTGATCATCGGTCTCTGGTGTCTGGGGTGCCCACAGCCAGCGGATGACGACGCTGGCGTCGTCACCTGGACCCAGGCCTTCGACACCACCAACACCGGCTGGTTGCTCAACGCCTGGGGCTCCACACCGAACGACGTCTACGCGGTGGGCGGCAGAGCCGACGGCGGGGTGGTGATGCACTTCGACGGCTCGGCCTGGCAACAGACGAACGTCGGCCTCTCGACGCCGTTGCTCAACTGGGCCTTCGGCTTCTCGGCGAGTGACGTCTTCATGGTGGGCAACGAAGGCACGGTGCTGCACTTCGACGGCACGCGCTGGAGCCGGCAGTCGACGCCGACGACGCAGCCGCTCTGGGGCGTGTGGGGGGCGGCGCCGAACGACGTCTGGGCCGTCGGCGGCAACGGCATGGAGCCGAACGCGACGCTGCTGCACTTCGACGGCTCCACCTGGACGAAGGAGACCGCGCTGCCGACGTTGCAGAAGCAGCGCGTCGGCCAGTTCCTGAAGGTGTGGGGCACCGGCGCCGATGACGTCTACGTCGTGGGCCAGCGCGGCGTGGTGCTGCACCGCACGCAAGGGCAGTGGCGTGAGGAGCTGGTGGGCGCGAGCGACGACCTCGTCTCCATCTGGGGCGCGAACGGCGTCGTCATCGCGGTCGGTGGGCGCAGCAACGGCATCGTCTCGCGGTGGGACGGCGCGAGCTGGACGACGCAGAACCTCGCGCCGCTCGCGGGCTTCAACGGCGTGTGGACGCGCGACGGAAAGACCGCGTGGATTGGCGGCGTCGAGGGCACCATCGCGCGGCTGAATGTCGCGACGCTCGAGCCGACGCGGGAGCGCTCGGGCACCTTCGACGACCTGCACAACTGCTTCGGCATCGGCAGCACGCTGTTTGCAGTCGGCGGCAACCTGCAGTCGGCCAACCCTCCCGTCTATCGCGGCGTCGCCATTTCACGCCCACTCCCGGAGTCACCATGAAGCGGCTCTTCATCTTGTCCCTCGCGCTCTCGGCCTGCCCGGCGCCCGAGCCCATCGCCCCGGGAATCTTCGGAAAGCTGGGCGCGATTCGCCCGAGCGCGAACGAGGCGGAGCAGGCCACGTTTGTTCGAGGTCAAGCCGTCGCGCTGAAGCGGTACACGCCGGCGACGGGCCTCGGGCCGCAGATGAACGTCTCGTTCTGCGGCGCGTGCCACGAAAAACCGGCGCTGGGTGGCAGCGCTGGCAGGTATCGCGCGTTTCAGCTCGTCGGCCAGAAGCTCGGCGACGGCTCGTTTCAGTTCCTCGGCAAGAGCGGCGTGCTGCCCCACTTCGATCTCGCCACGGCTGGCCGCACGCCAACGCCCGATGGCGTGAACGTGTCGGCGACGCGCAACCCGATTCCGTTCTTCGGTGTGGGGCTGCTCGCCGAGATTCCCGATGCCGAGCTGCTGAAGAACGCCGACCCCGATGACAAGAACAAAGACGGCATCAGCGGGCGGCCGAACTACGACCGCGGCTTCGTGGGGCGCTTCGGGCGCAAGTCGCAGACGGTCTCCATCGAGGGCTTCATTCGTGGGCCGCTCTTCAACCACGTGGGCCTGACGTCGAACCCGCTGTCGGAAGAAGCGCGCGCGAAGCTGCCGGTTCCGAGCAACTCGGTCATGACGCTGAAGGACGGGCTCGAAGGAGAAGGCGTGATTCGGCAGGCGCAGGCGGCGGCTCCCGACGAGCCGACGACGGACAACGACGGCGCGCCAGACCCGGAGCTCTCGGAGAGCGAGCTGTTCGACCTCGTCTCGTTCGCGATGCTGCTCGCGGCTCCGGAGCCCGATGCGGTGACGGCCGACGTGAGCGCAGGCCAGGCGGTGTTCGCCAAGGCGCAGTGCACCGCGTGTCACCTGCCGACGCTGAAGGGCCCGCGTGGGCTCATCCCCGCGTACAGCGATCTGCTGCTGCACGACATGGGTGAGGAGCTGGCCGATGGCATCGAGATGAAGGTCGCGACGGGCGCCGAGTTTCGCACGCAGCCGCTGTGGGGCATCACGGCCGTGGGGCCGTACCTGCACGATGGTCGCGCCGACACGCTCGACGAAGCGATTCGTCTGCACGGCGGTGAAGCGAAGGCGTCGCGTGATGCGTACGTGGCGCTCAGTGAAGGTGACCGCGCGAAGCTGCTCGTGTTCGTGGAGTCGCTCGGTGGGAAGAGCCAGCGCTCGACCGGCCTCGTGCCGCCTGGGGCGCCGATTCCCGCTGTCGGAACGTTCGGAGGACCGGGCGTGGAGCTGACCGGCGCCGACACGACGAAGTTCCTCGCAGGGCGCGAGCTGTTCGATCACGACTTCGCACGCAGCGCCGGGCTCGGGCCGAACTTCAACGGAGACTCATGCCGTGCATGCCACTTCGACCCCGTGATTGGTGGCTCGGGCCCTCGCGATGTCGACGTGATTCGGCAGGGCATCATCGCGACGGACTTGTCGTTCACCGCGCCGCCTGCCGGCACCATGGTGCACCGCCTCGCGACGAGCCTGACGAAGCGCCCCGAGCCGTACCCGATGGCGAACTACTTCGAGCACCGGCAGCCGCCTCCGGCGTTCGGGCTTGGGCTGCTCGAGCGCGTGTCTGACGCGGAGGTGCTTCGTCGTGAAGATCCGAACGACACGAACGGCGACGGCATCAAGGGGCGCGCGAACCGGTTGAGCGATGGCCGCATCGGCCGGCTCGGGTGGAAGGCGAACGTGCCCAACCTGGCGGAGTTCTCGCGCGACGCGCTCTTCAACGAGCTGGGCATGACGCTGCCGATGCAGTCGGGCCTGACGTACGGCGCGATGACTGACTCCGACAGCGTGGCCGACCCCGAGTTGACGGTGGAGCAGGTCGAGGCGCTGACGTTCTTCATGGCGTCGCTCGCGCCTCCACCGCGTACGCGGAAGGACGTGGCGCTGGAGGATCGTGGGCAGGCGCTGTTCGGCACCGCGAAGTGCGACGTCTGCCACGTGCCGTCGCTGCCGACGTCGGATGGAAAGATGGCGAACGCGTACACCGACCTGCTGCTGCACGAGATCGTTCCGAACACGACGAAGGGCATTGGCGATGCGGCGCGTCCGCGGGAGTTCCGCACGACGCCGCTCTGGGGCGTTTCGAAGACGGGGCCGTATCTGCATGATGGCACGGCCGCTGACATTCGGTCCGCGATCGTCGCGCACCAGGGTGAAGCCAACGCGTCACGGTTGGTGTTCGAGGCGATGCCGGCGGCTGATCAGGCGGCAGTGCTCGCGTTCCTCGATTCGTTGTGAGGTGGCTCGCGCTGCTGCTGATCGGCTGTGGAGCAAGCACGAGCGTGCGCTTCTTTTCGGCCGACGGCACCGTGCTGCGTGAGTGCTCCGAGGTCGAGCTGGCGACGACGTCTGATCAGCGACGCGTGGGCCTGACGGGGCATGCGCCGCTGACGGCGAAGCAGGTGATGGTGTTGCGCTATCCCGTCGTGGACGAGGCGTGCATCACGAATGGCAGCGTGAGTTTTCCAATCGCGGCGACGTTCGTTCGCGCCGATGGTGGCGTGGTGGCGACCGAGCGGTTCGGAGCGAACGAGGCTCCGGCGCGCTGTCACCTGGGCGTGCTCGACGTGTACGAGACCGACTCGACCTTGCCCGACGGCGTCGTTCGCGTGCAGCTCACCGTCCCCTAAGGTTCGATGCCATGTCCCGATTCGAACTGGAGACCACGACGCCGAAGCGTGAGCCGTGCTCCTGTTGCGGTCGCAGCGTCGTCTTGGTGACTGGTTTTCTCACTGAAGCGAGTGAAGCAGTCGGTTTCTATTACGCGCGCTTCGTGAACGGTCACGAGGAGCAGTCATTCGACCTCGCGATCTGCATCGGAGACGTCGCCGGCTCGGGCCCACGCACCACGTTCGTGATGAAAGCGCGAGAGCAAGGGGTGTCTCTCGTCGACGGGCTCTCATCGCCCTGGGCGGGAAACGCGATGCTGGGCCGAATGCTCACGCGAGCCGAAGCCCTCGCGCACCCGGAGCGCGCCCTGGTGTTCGAACTGTCCGACGTCATCATCCCCGGCGACCCGGCGCTGCGTTCCTATCGAGCCCGCTGCAATTGCGGAGACAGCGCCGTTCCCCTCGAGCTCGGCTTCGGCCTTCCCGACGACGTCTTTGCCCTCTCGGCGTCGGAGCGCACCCGTCGTGCGAAGAGCGGCAGGGCGTTCGTCGAGCTCGACGACAAGCGCTTCTTCGTCAGAACCCTGCTGCCAGTGCCCGTCGAGACCATCGGAACGTGGAACATCGGTCTCTGGCTCGAGCTTACGGCCTCCGACTCTCGGCGCCTCAAAGAGGTCTGGACGAGCGAGGCCTTCGTCGGTCATCGGTTCGAGGGCACGATCGCGAACGAGGTCTCCGAACCAACCCTCACCCGCGGGACCAGGGTCGAGGCGAGTGGGGTCGACTCCAAACAGCTCCCGCACATCGTCTCGTCGCGTGACCCTGCAGTCGCACAGTTGCTGAACCGCCGATGGCCGTGGGGCGAGTTCGAGGGCTTCGCCGCACGGCACCACTACCTCTGAGACCGCGTCACTTCGCGTCGCGGGCGGTCAACGCCGCACGAATGAACCCCGAGAACAGGGGGTGCGGCGCGAACGGCTTCGACTGGAACTCCGGGTGGAACTGGCACCCGACGAAGTGGGGATGATCGGTGATCTCGATCACCTCGACGAGATCGAGCTCGGTGTTCACGCCCGAGAAGACGAGGCCCGCACCCGCCAGCCGCGCGCGGTACGCGTTGTTCACCTCGAAGCGGTGACGGTGGCGCTCCTTGATGTCGTTGGCGCCGTAGAGCTTGTTCGCCAGTGACCCCGGCTTGAGCGAGCACGCGTAGCTGCCGAGCCGCATGGTGCCGCCCTTGTCCTTCACGTTCACCTGCGACTCCATCAGCGTGACGACCGGGTCAGGCGTCTTCTCGTCGAACTCGAGCGAGTTCGCGTTCGGCAGGTTCAGCACGTGCCGCGCGTACTCGATGACGGCCATCTGCAGACCCAGGCAGATGCCGAAGAACGGCTTGCGCTTCTCGCGCGCGTAGCGCACCGCCTGAATCTTGCCCTCGGTGCCGCGCACGCCGAAGCCACCGGGCACGAGCACCGCGTCCATCTCCGAGAGCATCGCCTCGGCGCCCTTCGTCTCGACGTCTTGCGAGTCGACGAACTCGATCTTCACGCGGCAATCATTCGCGATACCGCCGTGGCCGAGCGCTTCGTTGAGCGACTTGTACGACTCCTTCAGCTCGACGTACTTGCCGACCAGCGCGATGCGCACTTCGCCACGCGAGGGGCGATAGACCTTCTCGATGATCTGCTCCCACTTGTCCAAACGCGGAGCGCGCGACCAGATGTTGAGGTGCTCGGCGATGCGATCGTCGAGGCCCTGGCGGTGCAGCTCGAGCGGCAGTTCGTAGATGCTGCCGACGTCGGGCGAGGTGAAGACGTTGCCCTCGTCGACGTTGCAGAACATCGCGATCTTGTCCTTGAGCTCCTGCGGAATCTGCCGGTCGGTGCGGCAGATGAGAATGTCGGGCTGAATGCCGATCTC
>JAEUJR010000173.1 GCA_016793585.1 Archangium sp. | reverse complement strand
TCAGGCCGACTGCACGGTGGCGGTGCTGCCGGTGCCCATCGAAGAGGGCAGCCAGTTCGGCATTCTGCACGTCGACGCCGATGGCCGCGTGAAGGACTTCGTCGAGAAGCCGAAGAACCCGCCGCCGATGCCCGGAGACCCGACGCGCTGCCTGGCCTCGATGGGCAACTACCTGTTCCGCACCGACGCCCTCGTGAACGAAGTGGTGAACGACGCGAAGGTCGAAGGGTCGGCCCACGACTTCGGCAAGTCGATTCTCTCGTTCATGCACAACCGCGCGAACGTCTTCGCGTACGACTTTCTCTCGAACGTGGTGCCCGGGCAGGGGCAGCGAGAGCGCGGGTACTGGCGTGACGTGGGAACGCTCGACGCCTACTTCCAATGCAACATGGATCTCGTCGGCGTCGAGCCAATCTTCAACCTCTACAACTCGGAGTGGCCGATTCACACGGCGAACTCCACGCTTCCGCCCGCGAAGTTCGTCTTCAACGATCTCGACAAGCAGCGCATTGGCCGCGCCACCGACTCGCTCGTCAGCGAGGGCTGCATCATCTCGGGCGGCAACGTGCATCGCTCGGTGTTGTCGCCGCGCGTGCGCGTGAACTCGTGGGCCGAGGTGAGCAACTCCATTCTCATGGAGGGCGTCGAGGTCGGCCGGCACTCCGTGGTGCGCCGCGCCATCATCGACAAGAACGTCACCATTCCGCCCGGTACACAGATCGGCGTCGACGTCGAAGAAGACAAGAAGCGCTTCTCGGTGACCGAATCAGGCATCGTCGTCATCGCCAAGGGCGCGCGCGTCGGCTGACGCCGCGTGCGGGGTCATGCCCTGGCAGTCGACCATCGCCGCCGCGCGGAGTAGAGCCGCCGGGCCGTGTTCGCCGCCCTGCCCCGCTGGAGCCGTCTCGCGTTGCTGCTGATCGGCTCGCGGCTCATCGCGCTCGTGGCGATGGTGGCGGGCAGCTATCGCCCGCGGCCTGACGACGATCTGCACTGGGTCGGCAACGAGGGCGCCTTCTTCTGGGACCAGGTGCCCATTCGCGTGCTCGACGTCTGGGGCCGGTGGGACACGATGTTCTACTGGCACATCTCGCGTGCGGGTTACCCACCGCTGCCCGACGACGGCGGCTGGGTCTACCACGCGGCGTATTTCCCCCTGTTCCCTTCGATGATGCGCGGGCTCTCGGAGCTGCTGCTCGGCGCGAACCCGTACCTGTGCGGCGTGTTCCTCGCGCAGCTCTTTCTCGTCGGCGCGGTGGTGTACCTCGACAAGCTGGTGCGCCTGGATCACGACGAGCGCTTCGCCGACCTCGTCATCCTCTGCCTCATGGCCTACCCGGGCACGCACTTCCTCTCGTGCGTGTACCCCGAGTCGCTCGCGCTCTTCCTCGCGGTCTTCGGCGTGTACTGCGTGCGCACCGGCAAGTGGTTCGTCGCGGGCCTGGCGTGCATGTTGGCGGCGCTGACGCGTTCGTCGGGCGTGATCATGTGCGTGCCCGTGCTGTACGAGCTGGTGCGCGGCGTACCGGGCCGGTGGAAGCTCTTCACGCCGAAGCTGCTCATCTTCGCGTTGCCGCTCGCCGCGCTCGGGTTCTGGCTCGCGATGAACCAGGTGATGTTCCACGACCCGCTCTACTTCGTGCACGTGCAGGCGGGCTGGGGCCGAAGGCCGAGCTTCTTCCTCGAGCCCCTGCTCTCGACGACGCTCTCATTCGACTACCACCTGTTCACCCTCGCCTCGGTCGCGGGCGTCATCTACGCGTTCCGCCAGAAGGAGCGCCCCGGCTACATCGGCATGGCCACGGTGAACGTGATGCTGCCGTTGAGCACGGGCATGCTGCGCGGCATTCACCGGTACATGGCGTCGAACTTTCCGCTCTTCATCTTCCTCGCGCGCGCGCTCGAGAACCGGCCACGCTGGAGAGCTGCGTACGTCGTCATCGGGCTCATGGTGATGGCCGGCTTCGCGTACCGCTGGGGCCAGGGGTACCAACCCAATTGAGCGCGACCGACCAGAGGCTTCCCACGCTGCTCGCCCTCTCGCTCGGCCTGTTCGCCGTGGGTGTGCAGGTGCACGAGCTGTTCGCGACCGTTGGCGCGTGGCTGACGACGGTGCTGGCGGTGGTGCTCCTCGTGCGACAACCCGCGTGGCGCGACGAGCTGAAAGCGTGGTGGCCGCTGGGCGCGTACCTCGCGTGGAGTCTGCTCGGCCCGCTCGTTCTTTCGTCCCCTCCGCGCGGTACGGGCATCGCCCGGCTCGTCGATTCGTTGTTTCTCCCTGCGACGGCGTGGGCGGTGGCCTCGGTGTCGGAGCGCTCGCTCCGCCGAATCGGCCTCGTCACCTCCTGCGTGCTGGTGCTCTCGTGTTTCGTCGCGGGAGCGCAGTACCTCGGCGCCTGGCCTCCGCTCGAGTCGTTCGCCAGCCTCTCGTGGACGCATCTCTCTTTCGAGCGGGTGTACGAGACGGTGCCGGGCCGTGACGATCGCTTCATGGGCGGGGGCCTGCTGCTCCATCGCCTGCGCTTCGCGAACGTGACGGCCGCGCTGACGGTGCTGGCCGCGGTCGGAGCCTTCCGCCTCGAGAGCCGCCTGCGCTGGTGGTTCGCGGCGATCACGCTCATCGGGCTGGGGTCGGTCTCGCTCTTCCCACACGCGCGCGCCGCGACCGTCTCGCTCGTCATCGCGCTCATCGTCGTCGCGGGGTTCGGGGCCCGGCGTCGTTCGCTCGCCATCGGCAGCATCACCGCCATCGCGGCGCTCTCGGGCCTCATCGTGCTGCTCGTGCCTTCGGTGCGCTCGCGCTTCGCCCTGGCGCTCGAGTCAGACGGCGCGAACGATCGTTCGCAGCTCATGCAGGCCGGGCTCTCGGCTCTCCGACGCGAGCCGGTTGGCGGAACGGGCCTGGGCCGCTTCAAGCCCGGCGATTTTCTCGCGGCCGACGCGCCCGAAGCGCTCCGCCAGCATCAGGGCAAGACGCACAACCAGTTCCTCACCATCGCCGTCGAAGGAGGAGTGCCCTCGGCGCTCCTCTTCCTCGCGGTGCTGGCCCTCGTCGCTGCGCGCGCGGTGAACCTCTTGCCGGCGTCGATCGGCGCGCTGGGCGTGCTCGCCTTCTTCGTCGCCTTGAGCGCGCTGCACGACCCGCTGTTCCACCCTGAGTCGTCGATGGCATTGTTCGGCGCGCTGGGAGCCGGCCTGGGGCTCGCCCGCCGCTCCACGGAGTCGCCGTGACCCTCACGCTCTCGCTGCTGATCATCACCGCGCAGCCGATGCTCACGCCGCCGCTCCCGGCGCCGACGACGGGGTTTCGACTGCTGCCCGACGAGGGGCTCGCGTCGAGAATTCTGGCGATGGATCAGCAGCTGCGCGCACCCGCACCAACCTGGGCCGCCCCTGCCACCGGGGTGTCGCTCGGGGTCTCGGCCCTCACCCTCGGCCTCTCGGTGTTCGCCGTCACCACGCACGTCACCGGCATCGCAGTGCTCTTCGTCGTGCTCGGGGTGATGACAGGCGTGGTGGCCGCCATCGTCGGCATCGTCGCGGGCTTCTTCGGCTGGAGTGATGCCGTGCGGCGTGCCCAGCTTCAGGAGCGCCGCGATCGCCTGCTCGACGAGCTCGAGAAGCGCTCGTCTACTTCCGCTGCTCTGCCTCGAAGCGCTTGAGCGTCGCGTCGATCTCGGCGTTCGCGGCCTTCAGCATGTCCTGCTTCTCTCTGAACGGCAGGAACGCGCTCTTGAAGCCCGAGATGATGATGGTGGTGATGTCTTCGAGCGACAGATCGAGCTCCTTGTGCGCGACCCAGTACTCGTTGCTCACCGTCGTATCGGTGATGAGCCGGTTGTCGGTGTTGATCGTCACGCGCAGGCCGTAGTCGAAATAGAACTTCAGCGGGTGTGACTTCATCTCGGTGACCGCGCGCGTCTGCAGGTTCGACGACGGGCAGCACTCGAGTGGAATGCGGTGA
>JAEUJR010000169.1 GCA_016793585.1 Archangium sp. | reverse complement strand
ATCGCGGGCCTGCCGCCGCCGCCTCCCGGGAAGCCGCCGCGTGATGCGTCAGCCGTCATCGTCTTCCGCCGGGCCAGCACCGGCGTCGAGGTCTTCTGGCTCGAGCGTGAGCAGCGGCTCTCGTTCGCGGGTGGCTTCTACGCGTTCCCTGGCGGCAAGGTCGACGCGGCCGACGCGAAGGTGCCGGTGCAGGGCGCGAGCGGTGACGACGCGAGGCTCATCGTCACCGCGGCGAGAGAGCTGTTCGAAGAGACGGGCCTGCTCGTCGCGCGCGGGCCCGAGGTCGCCGAGCTCGACGTCTTTCGCAAAGCGCTGCTTGGCGGCGCGGACTTCGGCACGGAGCTCACGGCGCGGGGCCTGCAGCTCTTCGCGAGTGACTTTCGCGTGGCCGGGCGTTGGGTGACGCCGCCCTATCTGCCGGTGCGGTTCGACGCGCGCTTCTTCCTCGTCGAGGCGCCCGAGGGACAGCTCGCGTCGGTGTGGCCCGGAGAGCTCGCGAGCGGCGAGTGGATTCGGCCGGCCGAAGCGCTCAAGCGCTGGGAGCAGGGCAGTGCGTTGCTCCACCCACCCAACCTGCACGCGCTGCGGGTGATGGCGGGCTTCACCAGCTCCGGCGACGCGGTGGCGCGGCTGTCGAATCCTCCGTGGTGTGAGAATCACCTCGCCCGGCACATCGAGTTCCAGCGCGGCATTCACATCGTGCCGCTCCTGACGCCCACGCTCCCGCCCGCGACGCACACGAACGCGTACCTGCTCGGCACGAAGGAGCTGCTCATCGTCGACCCGGGCTCTCCCGATGACGACGAGTGCCAGCAGCTGGTGACGGTCGTGCAGGAGCTGATGGTCGACGGGTACGAACCCAAAGCCATCGTGCTCAGTCATCACCACGGCGACCACGTCGGTGGCGTGAAGTTCGTCTCGGAGGCGTTGAAGCTGCCGGTGTGGGCGCACGCACGCACGGCCGACCGCGCGCCGGTGAAGGTCGACCGTCTGCTCGTCGATGGTGAGCGCCTCACGCTCGAGGGCCCGCTCCCCATGACGTGGAAGGTGCTGCACACGCCTGGGCACGCCGCGGGGCACGTCTGTCTTTTCGACGAGCGCTCGCGGGCGGGCATCGTGGGCGACATGGTGTCGACGGTGAGCACGATCGTCATCGACCCGCCCGAAGGCGACATGGCGGTGTACCTGAAGCAGCTCGAGCGCCTGCGCGAACTGCCGCTCGGTGCGCTCTACCCCGCGCACGGGCCCGTCATCTCCGACGGCGTCGCGAAGCTCGAGGAGTACCTGGCACACCGCGCGTGGCGTGAAGCGAAGGTGCTCGAGGCGGTGCGCTCGTTCAGCCTGCCGGTCGGGCTCGAGGAGATCGTTCCGCGCGCGTACGACGACGTGGGCGCGTTCATCTGGCCGCTGGCCGAGCGCAACACCGTCGCGATTCTGCACAAGCTCGTCGGTGAGACGCGGGTGCTGATGCACGAGGGCAAGTTCAGGGCTGCGTGATGCGCACCAGGGTCACCGAGGGCCACGCGCCGACCGAGGGCACCGAAGCTGACGAAGCGCTCGGGCGGGTCCGACTCCTGCTCCAGCGTCTCGAAGCGGCGCCACACGATCGTTCGCTCGCCACCTCGTTGAACCAGGCCATCATCGGCCTCGCCAGAACGCCGAGCCGTGACGTGGCGGAGCTGCTTCGCGAGCTGTCGGGCCTCGAGGGGTTGCGGCATGCGCAGGACTCGAAGGGCAGGTCGTGCCGCGCGGCGGCCATCGCCGCCCGTCTCCAGCTCGGCTACCCGTGGGCACTCGAGGTCACCCCCGAAGAGCTGGAGTTCGTTCGGGGGCAAAGACCCGGCAACGCGAACGGCTGGCTCAACCTCACCTTCGTGTTCGCCGCCCTCACCGCCCTGCAGAACCTCGGCGTCATCGTGGCGGCGGTGGCGCTCATGTTCATCGTCTCTCCCACCTTCCTCATTCTGGCGCCGGTGCCGATGCTCAATGCGGCCCACGCCGTGGGGCTGGCGCGGGCGAGTTGGGCGGGCCTCGACGACTCCTTCGTCGTCGACCGACTGCGCCGGCTCACGCGCATCGAGTGGCTGATTCCCATGACGTTGGTGCTGCTGGCGGTCGCCGAGAGCCGGTTGGGCATGCTCGCCTGGTTCGCACCACAGCTGTTGGCGTTGGCGATGGGCCGGCTCGCCGCCCGTGCGGGTGAGGCGGCTGACTGACGAGCGCGCTGCGGGCAGACTCGACCGCGTGACGCAGGAGCAGCAGCGCGTGGTGCAGGCCAATCCCGTCTTCGACTCCGTCGACGAGGAACTCTCACGCGTGAGGGCGCTGCTCGTTCGGCTCGAAGAGGCGCCCCGCAGCGTCGAGCTCGCGACGTCGTTCAATCGCTCCATCACCCAGCTCTCGAGCCATCGCACCCGCGAGGTCTTCGAGTTCCTGCGCGACCTGGCCGGGCTGCCGGTGCTCGAGCGTGCACGAGATCAGAACGACTGGCCCTGCCGCGCCGCTGCGCTCTCGACGTGGCTCGAGCTGGGCTACCCGTACGCCCTCGAGTTGACGCCAGAAGACCTGCAGTACCTGCGAGAGCACACGCCCGGCGGCGGCACCGCGTGGCTCAACGTCACCTGGGTGCTCGCCGTGTTCTCGGCCGTCGTCAACGTGCCCGCGACGCTGTTCGTCCTCGCCTCGATCATGTCGATGAACCTGCGAGACCTGCTCTTCGCGCTGCCAACGGCGTTGATGTCGGTTCACGCCATCGCGCTCGTGGCCATGGTGCAGCTCAAACGCCCGCGCGCGATCAACGTCACGTGGCTCCGGCGCTGCGGTGCCGTCGGTCTGCTCGGTCCCATCGCGGCCGTGCTCTCGATGATTCCGCTGGGCGTCGGCGGCGCGTGCCTGCTCGTCGGGTGTCTGCCGATGGGGCTCGCGTCGGTGACGGCGCTCGTCGCGGCGAGCCGGCTCGAGACGGTCGAGCGCTGAGGTCACGCCGCTTTCTTCTGGAACTGCCCCGACAGCGTCTCGAGCACGCGCTTGGTGTCCTGCACGAACTGCTCGTAGTGCCGCATGGTCAGGTTCAACGCGTTGAGCGCGCGGTCTCGTTCGTCGTCGTTGATCGACGTGATGCCCGAGACGAGCGGCATGTCGTCGTCCGAGCGGAACACCGTCGGCGTCACGCCCCAGCCCGAGCCGTAGGCGATGTGCTCGGCGATGGTGTGAATCGCGACGGACGGGTGCGGGTAGCCGCCGATGATGAGGTGGTGGTGGTTGCGCACGACGAGCACGAGCGACGGCGGCAGCTTCCACGACTCGAGCAGCTGCGCGCCGATGTCTTCGTGCAGGCGCTCGACGGCCAGCCAGTGTTCGGGCCGCAGCCGCTGTGGCTTCTTGTTGGCTTTGAGCCACTCGGCGAGCGCGATGAGGCCGACCGACAGCCCGAGATCGTGCAGCAGCCCGATGAGAAACGCGTTCTCGGCGTCCATCGCGGTGTTGCGCGCGATGAAGCGGCTGAGCCAGGCCACCGCCGTCGAGTGACGGCGCACGGTGTCGAGCGTGTCGTTGAACCCTTCGGCGCGAATCACCGTCATCTGAAACGCGGCCTCCATCACGACGTCACGCACCAGCGCGAGCCCCATGCGAATGAGCGCCTGCTTCAGCGTCGCGACCTGCGACGTCGCGCCGTAGAGGGCCGAGTTCGCCAGCTTCAGCACCTTGGCGGCGAGCAGCGGCTCACGCTCGAGCAGCGAGGCGATGTCTTCGATGCGGGTGTTCGGCTTGCGCGACAGCTCGAGAATCTCGGTCGCCACCGTGGGCAGGCGCGGCAGCTCGACGGTGGGCTTGGAGAGGAACGTCGCGAGCCACTGTTTGACGTGCTGCTCCTCCTGCTCGATGTCGGGCCCGTCGTCATCGATGGTGTGGGTGCCCTTCCCATAGTTCGGGTTCGTGAAGCGTTCCGGGAGCATGTGCCTGGCGTCTGCAAGTCACATGCAGCGCCCGGCAACGTTCGCCGCTCGTGCTTTCGGGCACACGCACGTTCAGGTCGTGGGTCGCGCCTGCCTCGTGGGTCGAGGTGAGGCCGTCAGAAGTCAGACGCTCACTCGATGAAGCGCTGCTCGTACGCGATGAAGCGGCGCTCGAGGGTGAAGGCGCCGCCCTCGACCGTGAGCGTGACGTGCAGCAACCAGTTGTCGTCAGCCCCGCCCCACACGAAGCCTCGCACCGACGAGCCCTTCACCACGAGCGGCTCGAACTTCTCTGGAGCCCCCACCCAGCGCGCGGCGCCTGGCGCTTTGCCGTTCAGCAGGCCCTGCACCGCCTTCGAAGGAATCTCGGCAGCAGCGCTCAACGCCTTCGGTGGCGTGGTCTTCTCGAGCATCGCCATCAAGAGGCCCGTCAGCGCGAGCAGCTTTGCTTTCGACGGCTTCTCACCGACCTTCGCGAGGAGCGTGGAGCGCATCGGGCGAAGCTGGGCCTCGAACACCGGGAGCGCCTTCGTGAAGTCATCGGGCGCCTCGCGTGCCTTCATGAACGTCAAGAAGGGCTCGAGCCCCGAGACCGACACCTCGGTGAGCCGCTGATGCTCGCCATCGTCCGACCGCGGCTCAGGCACGAGCCACAGCACCTCGAGCGCCCCGTCACGCTCGAGCAACACGAGCCGCTCGAGTCGGCGATGCCCGCCGTCGCTCCACCCGCTCGCGAGCAACACCCGACCGGGCACCAGCTGCTGCTTCAGCAGCTCGATGGTGAGGCTCTCGGGCTTTCGTTCGCGCGCGACGACGGCGAGGAACCGTGAGTACGCCGAGAGCAGCGGCGCACAGGGGGGCGTCGCAGCGGCCTTCCCGAAGCCCTGCTCGCAGAGCGTCGAGACCTCGAGCATGGGGCTGCTTGCGAGCACGAGGGCGGCGGCCGTGAAGAGCACGGGTCAGGGCGTCATCATGAACTGCTCGGTGCCGACGGCGCCCGCTTCGGGCTCGGAGTCTTCTGGCTCGGTGCCGCGCTTGAACCACAAATCGACGGTGCCTTTGCCCTGCGCGAGCTTGCCGGTCTTCTTGTCGACGCGGCGGCGCACGACGTCGAGGTTGCCGGGCTCGAACTCGGGCTGCGCGCGGCCCTGCAGCGCGCGCGTCATGTACGCGAGCCAGATGGGAAGGGCGGCGCGGCCACCGGTCTCGTAGCGGCCCAGCGGGTGTTTGTTCAGGTCGTAGCCAACCCACGCCGTCGTCACGAGGTCGCGCGTGAAGGCGGTGAACCAGGCGTCGAACGAGTCGTTCGTCGTGCCCGTCTTGCCCGCCGCCGGCTTGCCCAGCTTCGAGGCCGCCGCGCCCGTGCCTTCGCGCACCACGCCGCGCATGAGGTCGGTGACGAGGAAGGCGGTCTCGGGCGAGAGCACCTGCTCACCCGGCTCGTGCAGGCGCGCATAGCCGGCCGCCCCGCGGTCTTGCAGCGAGGCCCACGGGTCGTCCCACGCGGTGTGGTCTTCGATGGTGCGGCCGAAGCGGTCTTCGATCTTCCGCACGAAGTGGGTCGGCTTCTTCACGCCGAGGCGGTTGATGGTCGAGTACACGTTCACGAGCTCGAGCGGGAACAGACACGTCGAGCCGAGCGCGGTGGAGTAGTTGTGGTTCACCGGCGAGTCGGGCACGCCGTCTTCGTTCGTGTCGGCGTGGTTCGAGATGCCGAGCGTGCGAATGAAGTCGGCGAAGGCCTCGATGCCCACCTTCTCGTTCTTCGCGCCGAGCTTTCGGGCGATCTCGATGAACGTCTTGATGGCCGGCAGGTTCATCGAGTTCACGAGCGCGGTGCGAACGAGCACCTCACCCTTGAAGTCTTCGTCGTAGTTCTCGGGCTTCCACCGGTTCTGGTTCTCGGGGTCGTCGTAGACGATGGGGCTGTCGACGAGCACCGTGCCCTGCGTCCACCCCAGCTTCTCGAAGGCGGTCGCGTAGACGATGGGCTTGAACGACGAGCCCGGCTGGCGGCACGCCTGGAACGCGCGGTTGAATTCGTTCGCGTCGAAGTCGTAGCCGCCCACCATCGCCACCAGGTACTGGCGCTGCGGGTCGATGCTCACGAGCGCTGACTGCAGCTCGGGCTCCTGCTCGAGGCGCACCAGCGGCAGGTCGGTCGGCAGGTCCTTCGCCATCGCGTCGTTGCGCGTCTCGCTGTCGTCGGTGAGGCCCTTCACGTCGGCGACCGCGCGCACGATGACGAGGTCGTTCTCCTTGAGCGCGGCCTTCACCGAGTTGATGAGCGCGCTCGTGTAGTACTGCTCGGCGTTGAGCGTGCGCGCCCACCGCATGCCGAGCGCCGGCAGCCGCGCCTTCTGCTTGCCGATGGCCACCTCGGCCGACGAGCCGTTGCTCTCGATCTTCGTCACGAGGCCCACGTACGAGCGGCCGGGCGTCAGCACTTCGTCGCCCATCGCCTTCTCGGCTTTCGCGAGGAAGGTGGTGCGCTCCTTCTCGGTGGCGAGGTTGCCGAGGGCGCCGCGGAAGCCCTGGCGCTTGTCGACCGCGAGCAGGCCCCACAGCACCGAGTCCTGCGCGGCGCGCTGCTTCTCCGAGTCCATCGTGGTGAAGACCTTGAGGCCGTCGTTCAGCAGCGCCGGGTTGCCGTAGCGGTTCACCACGTCACGGCGCACCTCTTCGGTGAAGTACGGCGCGAACTCGTGGAACACGTCT
>JAEUJR010000149.1 GCA_016793585.1 Archangium sp. | reverse complement strand
TTCCCGGACCGCGCGTACCCCGAGAAGAAGGACTCGGTCTCGTCGCTGAAGATGACGGCCACGCCGGACGGTGGCTCGCCCAACAAGCCCACGGGCTGCGCGGTCGCCGGTTTCGACGCCTCGGTCGCTGGCCTCGGCCTCGCGATGCTGGCCCTCATTCGCCGCCGTCGCAGCTGAGGTCGAGTGAAGAAGTTCAGTGGTCTGTACACGTGAAGTCGCTCGCCCCTCGCCAGCTCTGCTGACGGGGGGCGTAGCCGTTCGGTAGCATCGTCACCGTTGGTCGAACCGGGAGCTCTCATGAGACGCGAAGCACTGCTGGTTGCCGTCGCTACACTGGTCGGCTGCTCCGATGCCTTCATCGAGAAGAAGTCGAAGGACGCCATCAACGTCGACGACCGCCTCGCGATCTCGGGTCGCGTCTGTACCCAACGCCCCGATCGAAATGGCTTCCCCGTGAAGGTCGTCTTCGTCGTCGACCAATCGGGCTCGATGTGTGTTTCAGATCCGCCGGGGTCTCAGGAGTCGACGGGCTTCTGCGAGATGGCGGCCGCCACGCTCAACGTCACGGGCAGCACCGTGCCTGCCCGAGTTCGCGCCCTCAACCGGTTGCTCGACGGCTTCGTGGGCCAGCGAAACATCAGCGTGGCCGTCGTTCCGTTCGAGACGAACATCAAAGGCGTTTATCCAGCTGCGGGTTTTGCTCGGCCCGACGACATGGGGCTGCGTGACCGCGTCAACGCGCTGCAGACCGAACTTGGCAAGGGCACCGACTACCAGGGCGCGCTGGCTGCGGCCTACAGCCGAATCGCGGCCGACATCGACCTCACCCAGCGAAACTCGCCCAACATGCTGCCGCGCACGCGCTACGTCGTCGTCTTCCTCTCTGACGGTGTTCCGTACCCGCGCTGCGCCGCGAACGACAACCTCACCCAGTACGCAGACGACCTGAACCCCGAGCTCGTGTGGCAGGACTCGCTCGGCGCCGGCACGTTCTGCAACGAGATCGACGCCGACATTCCCCCGACCGATCGCATCACGACCTTCGTGCCTGGAACCGATCGGAATCAGAACTACCAACTCTTCAGCTACGTCGACCAGCTCATGGAGCTTCGCGATCAGTACAACATCGGCGACATCCGGCTCCACACGGTTCTGCTCTTCAACGAAGAGGCGGTTCGTGCGTGCGGGCCCATCTGCCAGGACCTGTACGGTCGCTACGTTCGTTGGCCCGGGCCGGTCGCCGTTGCCGATGGCCCTGCCGCTGCCAAACGAATCTCCTCGTGGACGCTGCAGCAGCTTGCCCAGCGCGGCAACGGCGTCTTCCAGGAGTTCAACAACTTCGCCGGCGTCGCCCAGCTCAACCTCGGTGCGCTCGACTACTCGTCGCTGTTCTCGCGAAACGTCATGAAGTCGCTGTTCGTTCAGCCGCTCTCGAGCGAGCCTGGGCCCAGCAATCGTGAGGTCGACAGTGACGGCGACGGCTTGCCCGACGAAATCGACAACGACTTCAGCTTCAACACGAGCAAGTTCGACACCGACTCCGATGGCGACGGCTTCGACGACCGCTTCGAGGTCGATCGCAAGTCTGACGGCTTCAAGCCTGACGCGCGTGACGGTCGTGGCTGCGACCCCACCTCTCCGCTCACGCGCGGCTGCCGGCCCAGCGACGCCGATGGCGATGGGCTGTCTGACTTCGCCGAGAAGTACCTGAGCACCTGGCTCGCCGACAACACGCTCATCGACGCCGACGCCGACGGCATTCCGAACGGCATCGAGGTTCGTTACGGCCTCGACCCGCTCGTGCCGCAGCGCGATCTCGACACCGACGGCGACAAGGTGCCCGACATCGAAGAGATTCGTCTGGGCTCGCACCCGACTCGCCGTGACCTCGAGTTCCGCGAGAAGAACGGTCTGCAGTATGCGCTCAAGCAGACGGTGCAGAACGACGACTCGGTTTGTTACGACTTCACCGTCAGCAACCTTCAGCTCGTGACGCCGCCCATTCGCGCAGGCTTCTCGCGGCAGGGCTTCAACCTCTTCAAGGTCTGGTTCGGAGAAGCGCCCGAAGCGGGCGTCGCGACCGACTACGGCACCTGGAAGACGGCCTGCGTGTGGGCCCAGTACGACCCGCCGTCGGTGCGCGTGCCGGCCGGCCCCGAAGCGACGCCGCTCGTCAACGCCAACTTCGTCGTGCCCCGAGACCTCGTCGAACCGGCGCACTATGACAGCCGCTGCGTGGGCACGAACCCGTCCCGCGGCCAGAGTGGACCGGTGCCATGACCATGACGAAAACAGTCAAGCTCGCAGCCGTCACCGCCTTCGTGGTGGGGTTGCTGCTGGCTGCCTGCTCCGACACGTACCTCTACGACGAGCGGCGCGAGCGCGAGATCCCCGCAGATCGTTCGGTCAGCCTTCAGGGGGAGTTCTGCACGCCTGGCAGCGATCAGGTCGTCAGGCCCATCAAGATCCTCGTGGCGATGGACGCCTCGCAATCGATGGCCGTCACCGACCCCGATGGCACTCGCGCGAAGGCGGTCGTCGACCTGCTCGACAACCTGCCGCAGGAGCGTGAGGTCTCGATTCTGGTGATGCTCTTCGCGGGCAGCACGACGGCGTTCCTCTCGAAGAACGGCCTCCAGAACTTCGAGTCGGTGCTCGACTTCGATCAGGGCGACCGCGACATTCTTCGACAGCGGGTGCTGAACTTCAGCGCGCCGGGCAACATGGCGAACCGCGACTCGACCGACTTCGTGAAGCCCCTCTCTGACATCTACGCCATCATCAACCGTGACATCGCGAACACCCGCCTCATGCGGCGCGGCGAAGAGACGCGGGCCCGGTACTCCGTCATCTTCCTCTCCGACGGTCAGCCCACCAACAACCAGGACGACGAGCTGCTCTGCGACACGGGTGGCAGCAACGTGGTTCGGCGCATTCGCCAGCTGAAGGATCTCGCCGACGACGTGAAGGTGAACACGGTGCACGTGTTCAACCCCACGCAGCCCATCAACTCGTCGGTGTGCGATCTCGACGGTGGCGCGGTGCCTCCGCCGCCGGCTGGCTCGAACTGCGAGATTCCCAACCTGCCGCCCGGCGCGTGTCCGCTCATCATCATCAGCCAGAACGCCGAGCGGCTGAACCGAATGTCGACCCTGGGCGGAGGCAACTTCCGCGACTTCCGCAACGGCGAGCCGATCAACTTCCTCAACTTCCAGTTCGGTCAGGTGCGCCGCACGTTCGTGTTCGATCGCGTGGTGGTCTCGAACTTCTCGGCACCAGCCGGCAGCCCGCTCACGCTCGCCGACACCGACAGTGACGGTCTGCTCGACGAAGACGAGCTGCGCGCCCGCACCGAGCCGTGGGTCGTCGACAGTGACTTCGACGGCTTCTCTGACGGCATCGAGGTGTACTTCAACGCGCGCGGCGGCATGTTCAACCCCATCGGCAGGCTGCCTGACGGCGGCGGCTCCGATCAGGGCTGCCCGCCCGAGCTGCGCGGCGTCGACAGTGACTGCGACGGTCTGCTCGACTGCGACGAGCAGCTCATCGGCACCAACGCGCGCCGCGTCGACAGCGACGACGACGGTGTTCCCGACTCGATCGAGTTCAAGCTGACGACGCAGCCCGCGTCGAAAGACCTCGACGAAGACCCCGACAACGACGGCCTCGTGAATGCGACCGAGCTGCAGCTGCACACCGACCCGCACGCCGTCGACGCGCAGAAGCTGTCGGTGAATGGCTACCGCTACGAGGTGAAGAAGCAGGGCGCGCTCGACGATCAGGGCCGCCAGTGCTGGGACCTGAGGGTCGACAACATTCTGCTCGCGAACACGCTGCCCGACACGCGTGACGCAGGCCCCGGCGACGTGCGCCGCGGCGCTGGCTACAACGACATCTTCGTGAGCGTCTCGATGCGGCCTGGCGACGACCCCAGCGGGCGCGCGCTCCAGCGCACCTTCCGTCACACGACCACCCGGTTCCCGGTCGGAGGCATTCGTTCTCCGCCCGACGGAATCATTCGGGTGAAAGACAGCGATTTCGTGGCAGGCTGCCCACCGCTTCCAAGCGGAATTCCGGCACCGTGATTGTTTGAACGTCGGAGGCGGCCGTCCTCCGCTCTGAACCCTCTCTTCGAGCTCGACATGATGCAGAAACTGACGCGGGTGGCCGTGGTGCTTGGAGGATTGGCGGCGTTCGTCTCGTGCTCTCCGCCGATGGTGTTGTGCGTCGAGGGCGATGAAGAGACCTGCGACGCCGGCACGCTGCCGCCCGACTCGTGCAACAGCGTCGACGAGGCGAAGACGGCGCCCTGTACCCTCACCCTCTGCCAGGACCGCGAGGCGTACATCTCGACGCTGGCTGACGGCGGCGCCGACGTCGACTTCTACAGCGTCACCCTGCCGGGCAACCTCACCGCGCGCAGCCTGCTCACCCTCAAGGCCGGCTACGGCGGCGTTCCGCAGACGGCGGTGAACTTCAGCGTGAACGTGCTGCGCGATCAGCCCGACGGCGGAGTGGCGGCGATCGCCTCTGGCAACGATCAACGCATGGGCGCGGCGGCGCCGAAGAACGTCGAGATCACCCAGCCCTTCTCGGAGTCGAACGCCCAGCTCGTGCTGCGCGTCAGCGACATCGGTGGCGTCGTCGTGCCGCGCGTCGACAACCGCAACACGTACAAGCTCAACGTCTGCGTCATCGACAACCCCGACACGAACGAGCCGAACGACACCACGCCGACGCCCATCACGTTGTCGGCCTCGGGCGGCATTCAACAGGGCACGGGCACGGGCTACCTCGCGACGGCCGACGACAAAGACGTCTTCTCGTTCCCCGTCACCGGTGCGCGCCAGATCATCTACGTGCGCATCTCGAGCACGATGATGAACCTCATGCCGCCGCTCGCGTACCGCATGGCCTACACGCTCAAGGACCCGATGGGGCGGCCGGTCGCCGAAGGCGTGATGGACAACCAGTTTCTGCAGGTCGATCTCTCGACGGCGCGGCTGACGGCGGGCGACGGCACGTACACGCTCGAGGTCTACGGCTACAAGACGGCTCAGCAGATGACGCCGGCGCCTGGCGACCTGCGTCTGAAATACGACGTCGACGTGCGCGTGATGCCCGACCTCGACATGAGCGAAGGCACGACGGGCAACGACTCGGCGGCGACGGCCCGGGCAACCACCCTCGCGCTGAACACGCCCACCACCATCACCGGTCGCATCTCGTACATTCCCGACACCGAGTACTTCCGGTTGAACCTGCCGGCGCGCACGCAGCCCGCGACGCTGCGCTACGAGCTGCTCCCTTCGACGGGCACCGGCCGCTTCCCCCCGCTCTCGCTCATTCCCACGAGGCAGATTCGCCTCGTGCAGGAGATCACCACCGGCGCCACCGTGCAGGACCGCCAGAACGCCTGCGTCAGCAACGCCTCGGTGTGCCCACGCAGCTTCAACGACCCCTCGAGCAGCCCGGGTCAGCTGGTCACCGGCGTCTGCCGTTCTCCGGGCATCGACCCGCCGCACTGCGTGCTCTCGGAGCGGAACGAGGAGCACCAGATCGCTCAGCTCGCGTCGCAGAAGAACTTCGTCGGAGCCATTCCGGTGCCGACCAATGTGACGTCGCTGATCTTCGCGTACGGCGACACGGGCCGCGGCCGCCTGAAGTGGGCCGACGATCGCGACTGGTCGATTCGGGTCACCCTCGAAGACGACGTCGACGAGCGGCGCGCCGACGTGACGGACATCAACCTGAGCGGCACGCAGTCGGCTACGTCGGGCCTCATCTCGTTCGGCTACGGCAAGACCATTCAGTTCGACGACCTGAACATGGGCCCTGGCGTGCGCGGCCCCAACGACTACGACGCGACCGAGACCGACGTCGATCGCTTCAGACTCAGGTTCCCCAACGTCGGGGCCGGCGACCAGTCGTGGGCCCTCGACTGGACGTTCGGCTCCGTCGACTCGGGGTCGCCCCCCGCAGAGCTCGCCTTCGAGATGACCTTCTGTCAGCAGACGCAGGCCGACGGCGGCTGTACGGGGCGCTTCGGCATTCTCGCCCCGACCTACGACGCCTTCTCGCCGTGGTACCTGCCGCCCACGTCGCTCGCGAACACGCGCATTCAGTTCACCGCGACGCGCACCGGCGGCCAGACCACCGTGCGGGTCGAGCCGGTCGCGTGCTTCTGCTTCCAGAGCAGCGTGGTATCTTCGGGCACGGTGTTGATGAGCGTGCTCGCCGTCGACCGCACGTCGAACGACCCGATTCCGTACACGATTCGCCAGTCGATCGGCGCGTACCCGACCAGCTACCCGAACGCCGACGGTGGGCCGGGCATGACGTCATGTCCAGGCGCCTCGACCGACGGCGGCGTGGGCGGCTGCGGCTTCAAGCTGGGTCAATGACCAACGTGCAGCCCGTCACCATCGCTTCGTCAGTTGCCCTCCGCCATCTTCAGGCGGAGCGGCACGACGTCGACCTTCACGAGGTACTTCGCGCGCGCGTCGGACTCGAACTCGATGAGGTGGTCGC
Organism: Archangium sp.; assembly: GCA_016793585.1. The sequence goes on along the minus strand of JAEUJR010000149.1, from coordinate 2,598 downwards.
CGACGTCCGAGAGGTCGGCCTCGCGGCTGGTCCAGCCCTTCGTCTCGGCCTCACCGATGAGCGAACGGCCCGACAACACGCGGCGCACGCGGCTCGAGCACTCGGTCTCGTAGAAGTTGATGCGCGTCTCTTCTCCGGTGCCGGCGATCTCGGTCAGAAAGAACGAGAGCGTGACGGTGGAGGGCTCGAAGAGCTGCACCGAGAGCTTGTTCGCTCCAGGGAAGCGGCCTTCGACGTAGCTCCGATCGCCGACGATGCAGCCCACCGTCGTGCGACACACCGGCCACTCGCCGTCGCAGTGATCCTGCACGCGGGTGCCGACGAACTGATCTCTGATGCTCCCGCAGCCTGTCATGGCCGTCAGAAAAGCGACGGCCCCCACCCGTTGCAGTAGAACCTGCACACTTCTCTTGTTCGAACGAGGACGATTCATGAAGCGCTCGATTCTAGTCGCAACCATCGTCGGTGCCGTCACTGGCAGTTTCGTAGCCTGCGGGCCCACGAATAGGAAGGTGTGCGATGGAGACACCTTTGGCAACGACGCCGAGCTGTGCGTCGACCGCACGGCGTTGGGGTTCAGCACCGAGTTCGGCGCGGGCACCTTCCTGGGCGCCAAGCCGGTCGACTCCATCAGCATCACCAACCGTGGCCTCAAGCCCCTCACCATCTCGAAGGTGACGTACTCGGGAGAGGCCGAGTTCAAGGTGACCTCGAGCTGGGGTGAGGCGGCGGTGGGCAGCGACATTCCCGCGACGACGGTGAACGGCGGGCAGCGGGTCTTCCTGCAGGTCGAGTTCGCGCCCCGCGCGCCGCGCGGCTACGCCGGCACCATCACCCTCGACACCAACGCGACGAACATTCCTCAGCTCGTGGTTCAGCTCTCGGGCTGTGGCGTGCCGACCGACGGTGGCGTCTCGAACTGCTACGCGTGCGACGTGCTCGGCCAGGGCTGCACCAACCAGGTCGATGGTGGCGCGCGCACCTGCTACCAGAGCCCGTCGGGCGCGACGTTCTGCTCGTTCGAGACGGGCACCAAGGCGACGGGCGAGACGTGCGACGCTCCCGCGGCTTGCGCGAAGGGCAACGTCTGTCTGTCGGTGTGCGAGCGCCGGGTCGACGGTGGCGCGTGTGCCACGGCGGCCGAGTCGCGCTGCTACCAGGCGTGCAGCCGTGACGGTGGTGCGACGGGCTGCAGCGGCGGCAAGGCGTGCCTCGATCTGTCGAGCCAGGCCATTCGCGCCTACGGCGCCTGCGCCCAGCAGTAACGGGGCGACTTCGAGCTGACGGCGGGGCCGGGCTTCTGCACAGAGGCTCGGCCCTTCGTCTGTCTGCCAGCTACTTCGACTTGAGCGTCGGCGCCTCGGTGGGCTTCCACAGGTAGACACTGGGCGCGCCACGCTCGTCCTGGGCCCAGGGGTCGGGCCCCGGCCCGTCCCAGCCGTAGGGGTCGACCGGGGTGGGGCGGCCGCTCTTCGTGCCGGTCATGCGCCGCACCTCGAAGTACAGCGCGCTCGTCGTCGCGCAGCCCGTCTTGCCTGCGACGCCCAGCCGCTGGCCTGCCACCACCTTGTCTCCGGGTTTCACCGTCAGCTTCGCGAGGTGCGCGAAGTGGGTGACGAAGCCGACGCCGCCAAGCGTGGTGTGCTCGACGTCGACCTCGAGCTGATCGTCGACCATGCGGTGGCTGAGCACGCAGTTGAAGGCGGGGGCAGGGCCGGCGCGCACCACGTCTCCATCGGCCGGCGCGAGAATGGGCGTGCCCTCGGGCATCGAGAAGGCGTAGCCGGCGAACCCTTCGGCGAGGCCCAGCGCGTCGATGCCGCAGTAGGTGAGCTCTTTGTCGCCTTCGAGAACCGGCTTCAGGTCTGACACGAGCGGCAGGTCGTGATCGAACAGGTTCAGCACCGGGTAGTGCCCGTCGAAGGGCCGCTGCAGCACGGGCAGCACCGTGTTCTTCGGGCCCGGCTGCCCCGAGCACCGCTGGGCGCCCAGCTTTCCTTCGCGAAGCGGCGCCCGCGTGGGTTCGTCTTTCGGGCAGCCCGTCAACGAGAGCGAGCCCGCGAGCAGGGCCGTCACCGCGCGCTGTCGAGTGAAGCGTCGCATGGCCACACCCTGCCTCAGGTGCCGCCCTTCTTCATCCGTTCGACGAGGCCCTGCGCCACGCGGAAGGAGTTGGCGACGATGGTGAGGGTGAAGGGCACGGCGCCCGACGTCGGCATGAAGCTGCCGTCGACGACGTAGAGGTTCTTCACCGAGTGGGCGCGGCAGTCTTTGTTCAGCACGCTCGAGACCTCGTCCTTGCCGAAGCGGCAGGTGCCGCCCTGCAGAATGGTGGTCTCTCCGGCGACGCCGACGCGGTCGAGCTTCTCGGGCTTCATCGCCGCGAGCACCTCTTCACCACGCTCGACGAGGAACCGCGTCATCACGAAGTCCATCGGGTGGCGCTTGATGGTGATGGCCGCCACGGGGATTCCGTATTTGTCCTTCACGTTGTTGTCGACGGTGACGTTGGTGTCGTCGTTCGAGAGGAACTCCCCGTAGATCTCGAACTCGAGGATCTTGCTGTCGCGGTACTCGCGCAGCTTGTCCTTGAGGGCC
>JAEUJR010000148.1 GCA_016793585.1 Archangium sp. | reverse complement strand
GAGGTACCGCTCCACTTTGTCCACCTTCTCTTGCGAGTAGCTCTTGAGCGAATCGATCGGGTCGACGTGCCGGAAGGTGATGTTCATCTGCATGAGGTGCTACCTCCGTTGTGGGTCCGGGGAATGGTGATCAGCAACCCGCGACCTCGCAAACGATTCCACGCCACGCGAGCGTCAAAGGCAACGTGTTGTCGCCGAAGAAAAGCGCGCGTGCCCCGACGTTCACTGGACAGGGGTGATTTGGCCGTTCTCTCGGCCACGAAATTCCTGCGTTGGCGAAGTCGCTGGCGTGTCTTCAGGCCTGCGCGCGGGCGACCCAGGTGCGAATGATCGAGCGCTGGTGCTCACCGAGGTCGAGCATCTTCACGCCGAAGCCCACGCTGGGCGTCACGCCGATGACGCGCCCGGTGGCGTGAATCTGGGTGACGTGGCCCTCGAACGAGAGGGTGACCTCGGCCGGTGTACCGACCATGACCTTCTCGCCCGAGACGACGAAGATGGCGTCGCCCTTCCAGTTCGACTCGGCGTCCATCGTGAAGGGGCGCGCGTCGCCGCGAGAGAGCGAGAGCTTCACGTGAATCATGCCGCCTCGCCAGGTGACGCTGGCCGAGGTGTTGGGCAACGGCTGGGCGGCCCTGGGCGCGATGGCAGGCGGCGCGGTGCGGCCCTTCTTCTCGAACTCGACCATGCGCTCGGCGAGGATCATGAAGGCGTCTTCGCAGGCCAGCCGCAGCTCGGGCGTCGCCTCGGGGGGCAGGCGGCTGGGCAGGTAGCGGTGCACGAGGTTGAAGAAGGCGGCGCGCGCGGCCTCTTTCGAGGCGGTCGACGGCACCCGGAGGATCTCGTGGGTCGGGCGATCTTTCACCGACTCGAGCCACTCGCGAATCTGGCGCGTGGCGTCGTACTGGGCGCGAGCGACCTCGTCTCCTTGCGGCGGGGCCAGCGCCTGCTGAATCTCGGGCACCTCACGCAGCGGCACGAACTGGCGGCCGTCACGCGACACGGCGCGCACGTCGTTGAGCTTTCCGCGCATGGCGAGATCGCGCACGACGTCGAGGCTCACCGGCCCGAGCACGCGCGCCTCGCTGTCGGCCAGCCAGTACTGCGTCGTCATGAGCCGGCCTCGGCCGCTTCGAGCGCTGCGCGAACCACGTTCTGCACGTCGAGCGGGTGGAAGGGCTTCGAGAGAAAGCCGTGGGCGCCGTCAGAGAGGGCCTGCTGCACGAGCGACTCGGTGTCGAGGCTCGAGATGACGACGATGCGCATGGGCAGCTGCTGCTGCGAGAAGGTCTTGAGCAGATCGAGCCCGCTCTTCCCGGGCATGATCAGGTCGAGCAGCATCACGGCGGGCTTCTTCTGGGCGACGGCGGCGAGCGCGGCGTCTCCGGAGTCGGCTTCGCGCACCGTGCACGGCACGTCGGCGAGCGCGTCTTTGAGCATCGTGCGCAGCAGGCGATCGTCGTCGACGATCAGCACGTCAGGCGTGGACATGAGGTGAGACTCCCCCCGAACTCGGGCCTTCCGCAACTTCAGAAGTACTTCTTGCGTTTGCTCGACGGCAGCACGCCCAGCACCTCGCGATACTTGGCGACGGTGCGCCGCGCGATCTCGATGCCCTGGGCCTTGAGCAGCTCGACGATCTTCTGGTCGGAGTAGGGGTTCTTCGCGTCCTCCTGGCCCACGATCTGCTTGATGTGGTTCTTCACCGCTTCGCTGGCGATGTCGTCACCGCCGGTGCGCGCGATGGAGGAGTTGAAGAAGTACTTCAGCTCGAAGATGCCCTGTGGCGTGTGCACGTACTTCGAGGTGGTGACGCGCGACACGGTCGACTCGTGCATGCCGATGTCTTCGGCGACGTCGCGCAAGATGAGCGGCTTCAAGAAGGCGATGCCCTTGTCGAAGAACTCGCGCTGGAACTTCACGATGCTCTCGGTCACCTTGTGAATGGTGCGCTGGCGCTGGTGAATCGAGCGAATGAGCCACATCGCTGAACGCAGCTTCTCCTGCACGAACTCCTTCGTCTGGCCCGAGGGCAGGCGGCCACCACGCAGGGCCTGGGCGTACGCGCCCGAGATGCGCAGCTTCGAGAGGCCGTCGTCGTTGAGCACCACCGTGTACTCGTCGCCCATCTTGTACACGTAGACGTCGGGGGTGATGTACTGCGCGTCTTCGCCCGAGAAGTTGCGGCCCGGCTTGGGGTCGAGGCGGGGCAGCAGCTTCGCCGCCGTCACCACCTCTTCGAGCGTGACTTTGAGATCGCGCGCGATGGCCGGGTAGTTCTTCGACTCGAGCAGCTTCATGTGCTTCTTGAGAATGGTGCCGAGCAACGCGGCCGAGGCGTCGTGCAGGCCCTGCAGCTGAACGAGCAGGCACTCCTGCAGATCGCGGCTGGCGCAGCCCTTGGGGTCGAGCTGCTGAATGCGCCTGAGCACACGCTCGGCCAGCTGCACGGGCACGTCGGCCTCGTTCGCGAGGCGGATCAGCGGGTCGCCCTCGACGTCGGGCAGCATGAGGTAGCCGTCGTCGTTCAGGTTGCCGATGATCAGCTCGGCCATGCGCAGCTCGGCGTCGTTGAGGCGAACGCCCGAGAGCTGCTCGTGCAGGTGATCGACCAGATCTTCCTTCTTCACCATGTTGGCTTCGAAGGAGGGCAGGTCTTCCATGTCGACGTTGCCCTTGTTCGAGGGCGTGGTCGGCTCGTTGAACTGGTAGCTGTTGAGGTACTGATCCCAGTCGATGTCTTCGCCGGGGCCCTTCTCGGGCGTGACCTCCTGGGCCTTCTCGGGAACGGGCGCCTCGTAGTCGGCGCGCTGCTCGCTGGTGTCGGCCTCGAGCGACGCCTCACCGGGCGCCTTGTCGGCCATGTCGCCTTCGACCGTCTCGTCAGGCGTCTCGAGAAGAGGGTTCTGCTCCATCTCCTCGCGGACCTGCTCGATGAGCTCCATGCGCGAGAGCTGCAGCAGCTTGATCGCCTGCTGCAGCTGCGGCGTCATGACGAGCGACTGCGACATCTTGAGGCTCTGTTTCAGC
>JAEUJR010000709.1 GCA_016793585.1 Archangium sp. | reverse complement strand
ATGATGACGTCGGGCACGCCGATCTGCTCCTTCGCCAGCCGCACCGATTCGTCGTTCGTCACGTCGAGCGTCAGGCCCGGCCCTCTCCGCTCCGAGGCGTGCACCTGCCAGCCTGCGTTCGCGAACACCTCCACCAGCGCGCGGCCGATGCCACCGCCGGCTCCCGTGATGAGCACGGACTTCATGCCGGCACCCCGACGAGCGCGGGCGCGGGCACCGATTCGTCGAAGCCGAACCACGAGAACAGCCGACGGAGCGGTCCGAAGCGGCGGTGGCAGAGCAGGGCGGCGAGGGCGAGCGTCGACGCGGCGCCTCCGATGGGCCCCAGCGCGCGCACGAGCAGGCTCGAGATCGTCGCGAACGCGGGAACACCGACGACGAGCAGCAGCAGAATCGCCAGCGACAACACCGCCGCCCCCGGAGCCCGCTTCGAGGCGCGCAGCCACGTCACCGACAGCCCGACGAGCCAGGGAATGAGCACCACGCCCATCGCCATGAGCGTCAGCGCCACGTCGCTGGTGAGCCACGAGCCCGCGGTGCTCCACGACCACCCGGTCAACGCCTCGCGCGTCGGCGAGAAGAAGCGCTGGTAGCCCGTGCCGTCCCACCCGTGCACGAGGATGAAGAACATGCCCAAGTAGCCACCAAGCCAGTGCAGCAAGGCGCTGAACGCCCGGCCACGGCTCGAGAGCCACCGCGCGACGCCAAAACCAAGCAGGCCCTGCGTGATGTTGGTGACGCCGAAGATCGCGACCAGCCAGCCGGGCAGCTCGCGCGTGCCGACGTGCATCGTCTCCCACGAGGGAAAGTTCCACAGCAGCACGAAGCCCGAGGGCGCGAAGACGACGGCGAGGAAGAGCAGCGTGTGGAAGGCGTCAGTGCTGCCCAGCGCCTGACGTGGTGACTCGTTCTTCACGAGCCCCTTCGCCGCGCTCGCCAACCCCAGCCCTGCGCCGATGCCGTACGACCAGAAGACGTCGACCTGAACCATGGCTCCTCCTGGAATGCGTTTCGAAAGTGACGTATCATTGTCGGTATTGAAACGGCAAGACCGGTTGTCGAAATTGTGGCAACATGTTGTAAGCACAGGTTGAAATGGCGCGAGTCAAGACGGAGCAGAAGCGGCGCGAGATTCTCGAGGCCTCGGCGAAGGTGTTCTCGAAGCACGGCTTTCACGCGGCGACGGTGAGCCAGATCGCCGAAGCGCACGGCATCGGGCTGGGCACGTTCTACCGGTACTTCGACAGCAAGCTCGACGTCTTCCACGCCGTCATCGACGAGGTGATGGGTGAGGTGGCGAAGGTGTTGGCACCCGAGAGCGCGACGGCGAGCACGACGGCTGACGAGTACCGCGCGCAGGTGGTTCGCATCGGCCGTGGGCTGTTCGAGGCGTTCCAGCAGAACCGGTCACTGGCGCGGCTGCTCTTCGTCGAGGCGCCGGGCATCAGCCTCGAGCTCAACGAGAAGCTGCAGGCGACGGTGGCGTTCTTCGGGCTCGCGACGCAGGCGTACCTCGACAACGGTGTCACGCGCGGCTTCCTGAAGAAGCACCTCGACACCGAGGTGACAGCGCTGCTCGTGAACTCGATGGTCTTCGAGGGCGTGCGTCAGCTCGCGGCGAAGGAGGACCCGGCCGAGCTCGATCGCTGGACGAAGGCGATCACCGCGATGATGTTCGACGGAATTCGTCAGGCGTAGGTCAGCCAGTGCTGGTACTTCGGCTCGTGGCCGCGCACGACGCGGAAGTAGAGCTCTTGCACGGCCTGGGTGATCGGCCCCGGCTTGCCTTCACCGACCTGCCGGTTGTCGACCTCGCGCACCGGGGTGATCTCGGCGGCGGTGCCGGTGAAGAAGACCTCTCCGGCGATGTAGAGCGCGTCGCGGGTGAACGAGACCTCTTGCACCTCGCGGCCCATGTCCTTGAGCAGCTCGAGCACCGTGTCGCGGGTGATGCCGCGCAGAATCGGTGACGAGAGCGAAGGCGTGCGCACCACGCCGTGTCGCCCCACGCAGAAGATGTTCTCGCCCGAGGCCTCGGCCACGAAGCCCGAGATGTCGAGCAGAATGGCCTCGTCATAGCCCGCGAGCACGGCCTCCCGTTTGGCGAGAATCGAGTTCACGTACTGACCCGAGATCTTGCCGCGCACCATGTTCACGTTCACGTGCATGCGGGTGAAGCTCGAGACCTTCGCGCGAATGCCCTCTTTGAGGCCCTTGTCGCCCAGGTAGCTGCCCCACTCCCACGCGCAGATCGCCACCCGGGTCGGGTTGATCGCACCGAGGCCCATCGCGCCGTCACCCATGAAGGCGATCGGCCGCAGGTACGCGCCGTTGGGAAACTTGTCGGCCTGCTGCTGGAGCACGTCGATGCACGCCTGCACGAGCTCGTCTTCGGTGTACGGCAGCTT
>JAEUJR010000063.1 GCA_016793585.1 Archangium sp. | reverse complement strand
GCCCGCGGCACCAACGTCACCGTGCTGCAGGACTTGAAGAAGGACGACACGATCACCACGAAGAACGCGGCGGGCCAGCTCGCGACGCACGATCTCACGACGCAGGAAGGCGCCATGTCGTTCGCGCTCACCCTCGGGTTGCCCGGTGAGCAGACGAAGAAGATCGCCGACGTGCTGGTGAACGCAGGCCACGACTCGCGTGACGAGCTCGCGCAGATCGCCCAGCAGTGGGCGGTGGCCGAGAAGGGCGGTCAGGCGCCGTCGCGGCTGGTGCTCTCGGGTCACCACGTCGGCTCGGGCGTGTACGGCGAGAACAACGGTCGGCTCGATTGGCCCACGGTCGGGGCGCTCGCCGAGGCCATGCCGCGCGGCGCGAAGTCGGTCGAAGATCTGCTGATCGCCGGTTGCTACTCGGGCGGCCAGAACATGATGGAGAAGTACACGGCGATGTTCCCCGGCGTGAAGACGATCGTCGCATACGACGGCAGCTCGCCCGGCGCGGCCTCGGGCGCGACGGCCCACCAGAAGGCGTGGGAAGCGGCGACGCGCGGCAGCGGTGAGGGCATCAAGCGCGAGATCTTCCAGGGCATGCGCAAGGGCGAGAACGTCACCGTGTGGACTCGTACGCGCGGCTTCGACGACGGCAAACCACGCGCGACAGTCGACGAGCTGAAGGAGCGCCGTGCTTCGCTGGAGCAGGGCTTCAAAGACGCGTGGGAAGGCGGCCCGATTCCCGACACGCAGCGCGGCCCGGTGCGCGACTACTACAACGCGACCCAGCGCCTCATTCAGCACCCCGACACCACGCCGGCCGAGCGCAAGGCGCTCGAGGCGCAGCGCGATCAGACCATTCGGCTCATCTTCCACGGGCCCGTCTCGGCACGGTTCCAGGAGACGTACGGAACGAAGATCAGCGCGGGCTACGAAGCGCTTGGCCTTGCTGCGCCGAACTTCAAGACCATGAACCGCGCTCAGGCGCTCGCGTCGATTCGTGAGTTCGAGGCGAAGCTGGCCGCGACGCCGAACGCCGGCGATGCCGCGACGAAGCTGGCGCCGATCTTGCGCGACTTCGCCGAGCTGAAGTCGAGCCTCATTCCCGACACCTGGGTCTGATCAGAAGACGACCTTTGGCTTTCGAGCCCCTTCGAACGCGTCGTTGCCCTTGGCTGCAGAAGCAGGGGCCGGCTGCGGTGCGAGGGGGCTCGTCATTTCCACCTCGGCGACATCGAACGCGTCGACTCCCACCTCGGGGCTTCCGCCCAGCGGCCGGTACTTCGCGTCGTAGATGAGCACCTCTCGCGGCGGGTAGTGCTTCGCGAAGTACGTGCGCCCTTCGAACTCGAAGCGGAACACCTTCGCCGTGTCGGGCTTGCCGTCGACGAGTTCTTCGATCGCCTTCGGCATCGGCACGACGCTCTTCTCCAGCGCGTTGCTCGCCAGCGCCGCCTTCGTGAAGTGCCCTTCGAGGAACGTGGCGAGCTTCTGGTTTCGAGCCTCCTCTTCGGGCGAGGGCAGGAAGGTCGCCAGCCGCTCCTCGAAGTCGAGATCGACCAGCTCGCGGCCGTTCGCGTCGACGATGAGTCCGCTCACGAACTCCGAGGGCTCGAGCTCGTTGTCACCGTCATCGAACTGAAACGTGACGAGCACCTCGTAGAACGGTTTTCCGCCCACGAGCAGTTGCCGCACCTCGCGCTCGACCGCGTCTTCGAACTGGGCGACGGCCTTGCGAACGGGGGCGGGGCAGGCGTGCGCGTCGATGGGTGCTCTCGGAGCGGTCAGCAACGAGCTTCGGAAGATGGCCAGATCATTCGGGGTCGTCATGAACTGAAAGAACCTTAACGTTTCTGGCGAAATTCGCGGGCGGAGCGTCGCGGAGAATCCGACATGCCTCAGCGCACTGGAACGACTCAGCGAAGCACGCGAACGACGCGCACCACCGCGACCCGCCGGGCGACGACGACCAGGGCCCGCGGTGAGCTGCCGTACAAGGCGATGGTTCGGTTGGCGAAGAAGCACGGGCTCACGGTGACCTCGACGACGGGTGGCCGGCACAACCGCGGCTCGCTCCATGGTCGTGGCCGGGCGATCGACGTTCGCACCCGCGGCGTCTCGTCGGCGCGGCTCAACGCCTTCATGCGTGACGCGCGAGCGCACGGCTACCAGGTGCTCGACGAGCGCCGCCGCCCGCCCGGTCAGGCCGTCTGGAGCGGCCCGCACATTCACATTCAGAAGCGCTGATTCGATTGCCAGAGCGCAGGAAGATCGACGCGAAGGCCGACGAGCGCGCTGCCGAAGTTGCCCCAGTTGTAGATGTCGCGTGAGGGCACCTCGGCTCCGCCGCCGACGAGTCGCAACCGCAGCAAGAAGTCGATGCCCGACACCACGGGAATGCCCATGGTGAGCGCGACGTCGTGAATGCCCGCCTTCAGGCCCGCGCCGAAGGTGTTGAAGAAGTCCACGTCAGCCTGGGCGTAGATGAGGCCGCCGTCGAAACGCGCGCGCAGCTTCACGGCGCCGACAACGCCGATGTCACGCTCCACCGCGAAGAGCGCAGGACTGGCGTCGACCGTGCGGAACTCCACCGACGCATTGCGCACCTGCACCGAGGCGCCTGCGCCGAGGTAGAAGCGCGGCACCCGCACGATGCCGAAGAGGTAGCTGAGCCGGTAGCCGTCGAAGAGGTAGCGGTGATCGACGACGGTTCCGTTCGCGAACGTCGTCGTCTGGAAGGTGAAGTCGCGCGTGAGCGTCGAGCGCGTCGTGAGATCGAGGGGCGCCCAGGTGGCGATGAGCGTGTGCCGGCCGAGCTGGGCTTCGAGCGCCAGGCGCGTGCCGACCGCGAGGTTGCGTTGCTGCCCGACCTCGGCCGCCGTGTACGTCGAGCCGTTCACGCCGTACCGGCCGTCGTTCTGGAAGAGGTACGTCGCGCCGATCTCGAAGTCAGCGGTGAACGAGTCGAAGAGCCGACGTGGAGGGTCAGCCGGGGTCTGCGCGAGGACCGCGAGCAGCAGCAGGGAGTGCATGGGCCGCCGCAGTAACGGCCCCGCCGCGCCGCTTCATCACGATTCGAGCACCGCGCTCACGCGCTCGGCGTTCACCGGGTCGATCGCGCCGCGCTCGGTGAAGATTGCGCTGATGAGCGCTGCGGGCGTCACGTCGAACGACGGGTTGTACGCAGCGATGCCCTCGGCCGCGAGCCGGCCCTGGCGGTCGTCGGTCACCTCGGAGGTCGCGCGCTCTTCGATGGGAATCGCCGAGCCATCGGCGAGCGAAAGATCGAACGTCGAGCGCGGCGCCGCCACGTAGAAGGGCAGGCCGTGGTGCTTCGCGAGCACCGCCACGCCGTAGGTGCCGATCTTGTTCGCGGTGTCTCCATTGCGCGTGATGCGATCGGCGCCAGTGACGCAGGCATCGATTCGGCCCGCCCGCATCAATGACGCCGACATGTTGTCGCAGATGAGCGTGCAGGGAACCTTCGCGCGCGTGAGTTCCCACGCGGTGAGACGCGCGCCCTGGAGCCGCGGCCTCGTCTCGTCGACCCACACGTGAAGTCGTTTGCCCTGCTCGATGGCCGCGAAGATCACGCCGAGCGCCGTGCCGTAACCGCCAGTCGCCAGCGGGCCCGCGTTGCAGTGCGTGAGCACGTTCATTCCATCGCGCAGGCGTTCGGCGCCCGTCGCGCCCATGCGGCGGTTGTTGTCGACGTCGGCGCGGTGAATCGCGCGCGCCTGCTCGAGACACCGCTCGGGGCCCGACGAGAGCAGCGGTCGCATTGCCTCGACGGCCCAGAAGAGGTTCACGGCCGTTGGGCGGCTCGCGGCGAGCGCGTCGAGCCCCTCGGCGGGCTTCGGCTCCCGTGACGCGAGCACCGCGCCGTAGGCGGCGGCGATGCCGATGGCGGGTGCTCCCCGCACGGTCATGTCTCGAATGCGCGCGGCGACCTCGGCCGACGTGCGGCACTCGACCCACCGTTCGATCTGCGGCAGCGCGGCCTGATCGATCATCCACAAGGTGCCGCTGCTCGCGGGGCCACGCCACTCCACCGGCTCGATCATCTCCATCGACGGGTCTCCCGGTTCAGCGTCTGGCCATCAGGGCGCGAAGCTCGGCGTCGTCGAGCTGCACGGGACGTTGCACGGTGTGCGCGGTCATCAACACGCGGGCTGCGTGTTCGATCATCTCGGTTCTCGCCAGGGCTTCGCTGATCGTTCGCCCGACGGCGACGGTGCCGTGGCGTTCGATGATGACCGCGTTCGACGCCGCCAGCGCCGCCGCGACGCTTTGGGCGAGCGCGTCGGTGCCGGGTCGCGCGTAGGGCACGGTCTGCACCTCTCCGAGGGCGATGACGAGCTCGGGCAGCACGCCGTTGATCGAGAGGTCAGGCAGCAGCGACATCGCCACCGCGGTCGGCGCATGCGAGTGCACGACTGCGCTGACGTCGCTGCGTTGCTTCAGCACCGCGAGGTGCATGCTCAGCTCGCTCGTCGGCTGGCCGCCCGCGACAGGAGCGCCCGTCTGCAGGTCGAGTTCGACCACGTCGCGCGCGTTCATCAGCCCTTTGTGCACGCCGGCCGGAGTCACGAGCACGGAGCCGCGCTCCGTTCGGACCGAAGAGTTGCCATCGAAGCCGGCGATCAACCCACGCTCGTAGAGCAGGCGGCACGACTGCACCAACTGCTCGCGCAGCGCCTCGTCTGAGATGTCGGACGACATGCGTGCCTCATACCCCACACAGCCGGGCTACAGTCCGCGCGCTTCTCGACACGAAAGGTGCCCCATGACCGTCATCAACCGTCTGAGAGATCGCATTCGTGACGTCCCCGACTTCCCTCG
>JAEUJR010000059.1 GCA_016793585.1 Archangium sp. | reverse complement strand
CCGATGCAGTCGAACTGCGTGGCCTCTTCCCACTGCTCCTGGTTGGCCGGTGGATCAGCGAAGGCGGTGACTGCGGCGAGCGCGACGATCGACAAAGAGCGCACGTCAGAGACCCTTCTTCTTCGGAGGAATTGGCTGCATCGGCGTGGTGGGCGTCTCGGGAGCGTGCTGCACCGGCAGCTCGGGCTCCGTCGTGGTGAGCAGGTAGCTCTGGGTCGTCTCTCCGCTGTCTGACGGGCCGCGCGCGGGCATCTCGGTCGTCAGCGCGCGGAAGCGGCTCTTGTACTCGTCACGCTCGGCGACGGCCCTGACGCGGGTGCTGCGCTCCTGCTCGATCATGCGCTGCAGCGCCTCGACCTGCTGCACGGCCCGCTCCTTGTCGCCGACCAGCCTGGCCGCGACCGACCGTTCGTGATCGAGCGTCTCGCGAAGCTCCTTGATCTCCTTCTTCAGCGCATCGGCCGGCGCGCCACCTCCGGCGCCCAGCCGTTGATGGAGCGTCTTCGCCACCGTGCGCGCTTCGTCACGTTCGCTGGTGGCCTTCTCGGCGCGATCCTTCAGCGTCTTGGCGACGGCGCGCGCCTCCTCGAGATCGGCCTTCTCCTTCTCCAGCGCGGCCTGCCACTCGGCGATCGCGGTCGCGGCCTCCGAGCGCGCGCCCTCGAGCTCGGCGCGCAGGGCCTCCCGCTCGGCGATGGCGGCGTCGCGCTGCGAGAGCGCGTCGGTCGTTGCTTCGAGGCGTTTGTCGAGATCGCCCTCGAGGCGTTGCTGCGCGGCCTTCGCGGTGTCGAGCTGGCGTTGCAGCTCGGTCACCTGCGCCGAGGCGCCCTCGGCCCCGCTGGAGAGCTCGGCGAGCTGCGCGTTCTTCTGCGCGAGCTCCTGGGTGAGGGCGTCGACCTGCGAGCGCACCTGCTCGAGCTCGGCGGCCTGGGCGAACGCCTGCTCGAGCGCGGTCGACTTCTCGGCGAGGGTCGCGCGGGTCTCGGTGAGCTGGGCCTCGAGTGAGCCGATCTGTTCGTGCGCAGCGGTCAGCTCCGACTGCACCCGGCCCGCCTCGGCCTCCAGCGCGGCGTGTCTCGCCTCCTGCTCGCGAAGACGATCGGCGCCCGCGGCGAGCTCGGCGCGCAACGTTCCGACCTCGCCGTCGAGCGCGCCGTGCTTCGTCTCGAACTCGGCCAGCCGCTCGGTCGCCGACTTCAGCTCGATGCGCGCCGAGGCCAGCTCGGCGGTGGAGGACTCGAGCTTCGCCCCGGTCTCGGTGAGCGAGAGCTCGAGCTGCCCCACACGCGCCCGCGCTTCGTCGCGCTGCAGCTCGGTGTCGTTGAGGGTCTGGGCCAGATCCGAGAGCTGCTTCTCGAGCTCGTGCTTCTGCGCGTCGCCGCTGCTCTGGCTGAGGCGCATCGTCTCGAGCGAGCTGGAGGCCGTCGCGAGCTGCAGCACCAGGCCGTCGCGCTCGGTCGTCAGCGTCTTGAGCTCTTCGCCGCGCGCAGAGAGCGCAGCAGACAGCTCGGTCAGCTCCTTCGAGATCTGGCCTCGTTCACCTTCGGCCGCGTCACGCGCCGCGCGCGCCTCCGAGAGCTCGCGCATCAGCACTGCAGAGCCCGCGTCCTGCTCCTCGCGAAGACGGTCGAGCTCGGCGCGCGCCTTCTCGCGCTCTCCCAGCACCGTCAGGCGGCTCTCTTTCTCCTCCGCCACCATGCGCCGCGCTTCGGTCAGCTCGTTCTCGAGGCGCGCCACCGTCGTCTCGTGCTCGGCGATGGTGCTCTCGAGCTGCTTCTCGTTGTCGTGGTGGGCCTCGGCGCGCTCCCGGGCCTCGTCACGCTCGGTCACCGTCTGCGACTGCAGCTTCTCGAAGCGCTCGAGCGCGGTCACCAGCTCCTGCTTCTGCTGCTCCAGCTGGCCCTCGAGCTGAACGATGCGCGTCTCGTCGATCACGACGAGGGGAGGCACCTTTGCTTCGGTGCCGTCGATCAGCCGCCGCTGCATCGACGCAAGCCGCGTCGTTCCATCAGGCGCGACCTCGAGGGCGACCTTCAGCTGCCCGACGACTGGCGCGTCGATGACGATGCCGATCGCGTCCTTCTGCACGGCGAGGCCGACGTCGATGGCGCCAACCTCGGCGTCGGCGTGCACGCCTGCTTCGAAGGTGTCTTCGCCGCGGGTACGGCTGGTGACGTCTGCGCGGGGGGTCGAGGCCATGGGCTCTTTCGGGGCGGGAATCAGAAGCTCGCGCCGATGGTAGCCCCGAAACGTGTGGTGCTCATGGAAACGGCCGGGCTGTTCCACTCGACCCACAGGCCGAGCTGGTTGACGAAGGCGAGCCCGAAGAGGGGCAGGGTGATCGGCCCCATGTCGACCGACCCTTCACTCGCGATGAGGCCCACGAGCTTGAAGAGCGTCATCGTCCACGCGACGGCGGTGACGCCCAGCTCGACCCGCACCCCGAACCCCACCTTCGCGCCCCCTGGCATCAACGGCGCGTCGGGGATCGCCTCGCGCACCACGAGCGGGCTGGCCTCGAGCCACAGCTGCAGCTCGGGAACCATCGGGCGTTCGCCGACCTGGTGGGTGGCCTCGGCCGGTTTCGGAGCGTCGCCCATCGCATAGCTGAGCCTGAATGCAGGGCCGAACTCCTGGCGCGTCAGGCACCAGTCGCAGGTCGACCACGGCGCGAGGGCGAGAAACCCGCGCAGGCCAGCGCCGAAGACGAAGCCCTGGCGATCGAACGGCAGGGGGCCCGTGCCGGGGTTGCCGAACATGGCGAGCGCCCCGAGCTCGACGCCGAGCAGCGGCGTGCCCTGTGCGGTGATGGCGGCCGAGAAGCTCGCCCGCGCCGAGACGGGAAACCACCGCGCTGCGTCGTCTGGAGCCGAAGCCAGCAAAAGGGTGGTGAGGAGCGCGGTCATCGGCGCCGCACAGAGCGGCTACCAACGATGGTACGCGGGATGACCCGGTTCGACTGCCACGAAGGTGCCCCTGCAGGTGCCGCGTACCTTGCCAGCCGCTTCGAGCACCCCTTCGACGACGACCTTCGTGCCGTCGGACTCGACGACTCTGGCGGTGAGCGAGAGCGGCACGTCGGTCGGACAGGGTCGCTTGAGCACGATCGCGTAGTCAGCCGTGACGGTGCAGGGCGGGCTGGCCACCTTGCGCTCGTTCATCAGGTGCCACGCCGCCGTCCAGTTGCAGTGACAGTCGAGCAGGGAGCCGATGATGCCGCCGTTGAGCACACCCGGAAACGCCTCGTGGTGCGGCTCGGGCTTCCACTGTGCCACCACCGCGTCGCCCCGGGCGAACGACCGAATGCGCAGGCCCTTCGCGTTCGACGGGCCACAGCCGAAGCAGGCGTTGTGCGGCGCGTACCGCTCCTGCAGACACTGCTCGTCGCTCATTGGCGGGTTCCCGAAGACTCGCGCGCGGCAAACGCCCAATCACCGGCTTCACCGTGTTCACGTTTGAGCACCGCGTACTCACGGCGAACGGCCCGCACGTAGTTGCGGAACTGCTCGAGATCGCGCTGGCGGGCGGCGAGGTACACGCGGGTCGGCCCGGCGTTGTAGGCCATGAGCGCGACGTCGAGATCGTTGCCGAAGCGGCTCGAGAGGTACTTCAGGTACCGAATGCCGAGGCGAACGCGCAGCGCAGGGTCTGCCTCGATCTCCTTCGCGCTCAGCTTGATGCCCTCGCGCTCGGCGATGAACTGCAGCGTGACCGGCTGGATCTGCATCAGCCCGCGCGCGTTCATGTTCGACACGGCCGCTTCGCGAAACTCCGACTCCACGTCGATGATCGCGAGAATGAGGAGCGGGTCGAAGCCCGCCGCCGTCGACTCCTCTGCGATCGCCAGGGCGACCTGCTCGCGCAGCCGCATTCCGAGGCCGGGGCCACGTCGAGCGAGCACCGCGTCGATGCGCTCCGAGTCGGGGTGGTGAACGGTCTGAACGCCGATGGGCTCGAGCGAGGCGACCGGCTCGGGCGGCTGAACGATCGGCCACAGCGCGACCGCCATGCAGGTGACGGCGGCCAGGCCGGTGAGCAGCGCGGTGCCTCGCCGCGGCGTCAGCCGAACCAGCAGGCGTGCGAACGACAGCCGAAGACCCTTCGCTGACGGGCGGGAACGACCCACTCCGCTGGCGGCCAGCACGTTCACTTGGAGAGGTGCTCGATGCGCTTGTTGAGGGTGTCGAGGCGCGAGTTCAGCTGGGCGATCTCTTCTTTTCGCGGCACCCGCAGACGCTGGAGCGCGACGCGCACCGTGTCTTCGACCTTTCGCTCCATGTCACGACGCTGTGACGTCAGCTTGTCCGCGTACTCGCGAACCTGACGTTTCACCTCGTCCTGGCTCCAGCCCGCCATGCCCTGAACCCGCGCGAGCAGCTTGGCCGCTTCGTCTTCGGCGCCAGAAACAGTCACGAGCGCCTGACTCCACACCTGCTGGAAGAATTCAGCGATGGACCGGCGGTCATGGGGCGGCTGCGGCGGACGCGTTTCCATAAGGTGTGCCCTCTAACCACATCAACCGACGTGATCGGAAGGGCCCAGCGAAGGATCCAACCGATTGAAAACACACGTCTCAGGCGAACGGCTGCCGAGCCTTGGAGAGGTCTTCGACACGTTTCGAGAGCTTCGTGAGGCTCTTCGAGAGCCTGGCGACATCGTCAGAGGTGGCCACGCCAAGTGCGCCCAGCACCTCACGCGGCATCGTACGAACGCGCTTCTGCAGATCGGTCGCGGTGGTCGCGATGCGCTTCTCGAGCACCTTGAGGTCGTCGCCGCTGCGAACACGCGCCAGCATCTTCTCGAGCGAGCGGCGCTGCTTCTTGGCCTCGCTCACGATGTCTTTCTCGACCTGGAGCAGCTGCTTTCGGGCAACACCAAGGCCCTCGGTGAGACGCTCAGCGGCGACAGCGGTCACGGCCTTCTTCGGGGTCTGCTTCATGTGCGGTACTCCTCCTTTGACGCGCTGCATATAACGCGCGGCGTCAAGAAGGCAAGGAGACCAGAACTGCCGAAGGTTCAGTGGGTTGCGACGGCTTCCTGTGTTCCGCCCAGCGAGGCCAGCAGGCGGAGCAAGCGCAGTTCATCGAGCGGCTTCGGCAGCACGGCGAGCGGTGCGAGCTCGAGCAGCTCGCGGTCGGCCGTGTCGGCGTGGCCGCTCATGAAGAGGATCGGCAAGGTCGGGTGCAGCCTGGCCAGGCGGCGGGCCAGCTCGACGCCATCCATCTCGGGCATGCGCACGTCGCTCAAGACGACGTCGAAGTCGGCGTGGGCCAGCGCTTCGAGCGCGTCGCGGCCGTTGGTGGCGAGGGTGACGTGATGACCTGCTCGAACGAGCGTTCGCCGCAAGGAGCGCAGCAGCAACAGCTCGTCGTCGACGATGAGCACGTTCATGCCGATCAGTACCCGCGAGCGGTGGAGACATTTCGCGGGGCGCCGCCATCGGGCTGGGGCAGACATGACCGCGCTCAAAAGACGACGCGCCGGAGATCGAGACGATCTCCAGCGCGTGGGGTGACCCGGTCGAGCGTGTTACTTGCCGAGGACGATGTCTCGGTAGCCGGGCCGCTCGGGAATGACCTGCTTGTTGCCGAGGCTGTGGTGCTGCTGGGCGATCTTGTCCTGGAGCAGCATGAGCCCGTCGAGCACCTGCTCGGGGCGGGGCGGGCAGCCGGGAATGTAGACGTCGACGGGGATCACGCGGTCGATGCCCTGGAGCACCGCGTAGTTGTCGTAGAAACCGCCCGAGCTCGCGCAGACGCCGAAGCTGACGACCCAC
>JAEUJR010000019.1 GCA_016793585.1 Archangium sp. | reverse complement strand
CCTTGTCGAGCACTTTGGTGTCCTTCGACTTGATGTACAGCTTGCCGCCCTTCGAGACGGCGAGGGCCGGCGACGCCACCAGACAGCAGGCGACGGCCAGGCGAATGAGTCGTTGCGTCATGAACTTCGCTCCGTGGTTGGGGGGAAATCACTTCTCGAGGGCCACCGCGCCGTCCCAGTCGGGCGGTGGAGGGTTGAGAGCGTACTGGAAGCAGCGCGACTTGAGCGTCTTCGATGGGCCGTCGTTCGCGTCGAGCGCGAGCACCTTGTCGAAGGCCTTCTGCGCCTCCTGGAAGCGGCGATTCCGGTAGAGGGCGAGGGCCAGCGCGTAGGCGTCGAGCAGGGCCAGCTTGTCGGCGGGCACGTCGCCCGCCAGGCCGATCAGCTCGTAGATGCGCGTGGAGATCGTCTTACCCGCCACCTTCACCGTGTCGACCTCGCGGGCCACCACGTCTTTCTTCACGGCCTCGTACGTGTTGTGGCCCATGAGAATGAGGGTGTCGTAGTTCTTGTTCGCCGCCTCGAGCCGCGCCGCCAGGTTCATGCCGTCGCCGATGGCCGTGTAGTCGAGCAGCTCGTCGGAGCCGATGTTGCCGACGAGCATCGTGTCGGTGTTGATGCCGATGCGGGTGTAGATGTTGTCGGGCAGGCCCTCTTTCGCGAACTCGACGCGCAGGCGCCTGAGCACCTCTTGCATCTCGAGCGCACCCTTGCAGGCCTGGAGCGGGTGCGTGGGCGTGTGCACGGGCGCTCCGAACAGCGCGACGACCGCGTCACCGATGTACTTGTCGATGCACGCGCCGTGGTGCCGAAGCGCAGGCGTCACCGCCGTGAGGTAGCGGTTCAAGAAGCGCATGAGGCCCTTGGGGTCGTCACGAAACTTCTCGGAGACCGTCGAGAAGCCCTTGATGTCCGAGAACAGGGCCGTCACCCGAATCGCTTCGCCGTCGAGGCGGGGCAACGTCTTTCCTTCGATCATCAGATCGACGAGGTCCTCCTCCATGTACGCGCGGAACATCTCTTTGATGCGCTCGCGCTCGCGGCTGGCGAAGAGCCGCTCCCACGCCACGGTGAGCACCGACGCGATGGTGCCCGCGAAGCTCGGCATCGCCGACAACACGTGCACCTTCGTCAACACGAGGAAGCTGCCGGTGATGAGGAAGAAGCCCACGTAGATGAGCGCGGGCCAGCCGACGTCGACGAACACGTTGCGCACCACGAGCACGAGCGCGCACGAGAGGAAGCACATCAAGAACGTGAAGAGCACCGAGGCCCACAACGGCGCGTCGGTGATGAACCCGCCGTGCAGCAGGTTGTCGAAGATGGCCGCCTGCTTCACGACGCCCGGGGTGGCCGACTCGAGCGGCGTCGCCTTGCCACCGTCTCCGGTGCCGAGCGCGAAGCCTGCGAGAAAGACGTACTTGTCCTTGAAGCGCTCTCCCTTGTCCTTGCGGTCGCGCAGCTTGAGCACGTCGACGAGCGAGATGGAGGGGAACCGATCGGCGAGCTTGCCGCCGTAATCGATCCACGCGGCGCCATCGCGGTCGATGGGGTAGCTGCGTGGGCCGATGGTGAGCTTGCCGGGCTCGATGACGACGCGGTCGGCGCCGAACGCATCGGCCGCCGCGGCGACCGGGAACGTCACGTAGGTGTTGGTGCCGTCGGTGTACGCGAAGCGCGTGCGCCGCATCTTGCCGTCTTCGTCCTCTTCCTGAAGCACGAGGCCGTACCCCGACACCGCGTCTCGCACGGCGTCGATGGTGGTGACCGGGTTCGCCTGCAGCATGCGACCGGTCTTCTGGCCGACGGCGTCGACCTCTTCCTGCTCGGGCAACGTCGGCAGCGTGAGCCCGCCCTTCACCTCGACGGGGAACGCATAGACCCGGGCGTTCGCCGCCAGCTTCTCTTCCTGCTTCTTCGCGCCCGCAGCGTCGACGCCTGCATCAGCGGCGTCCTCCGAGGGGAACTCGTCGGACGGAAACTCTTCCGAGGGGAACTCCTCATCGCCGCCCTTCTTCGCCTCGTCGGTCTTCACCGGCTCGAGCCCCTTCGCGACCCGCTGCAGCGGCGGGTGATTCACGGGGGTCTCGACCTTCGGAAGCGGGAGCGCGGTCGCCGACACGTTGAAGCCCAGGTAGAGCGGAATCGCGTTCTCGGTGAGTGTCTGGCCGAGCGCGAGGTCGCCGGTGCCGTCGCCCTTCATGTTGTCGAGAATGGCGTCGAAGATGATCTGCTTCGCGCCCGCCTGGTGCAGGTACTCGAAGACGTCGGCGTAGATGACCCGGTCGTACGGCCACGAGCCGTAGCGCTGACGCAGGCCCTCGAGCTCTTCGATCTCCTTGAACGTCTTGTCGTCGATGGCGACGATGATGATGTCGTCGCTCTGCTTCACCGCGCCCCACGGGAACCACGACTTGCCGGTGAACTTCTTCACGCCGTCGTCGTAGGCCGCGCGCTCGTCGTCGCTGATCTCGAGCAAGTCGTACTGCCACCAGACGAACGAGATGAGCGTCGCCAGCACCGAGACGCCGACCATCACGAGCCAGTTGCGCGTGAAGCGCAGGTTGATGACGCGAAGGGCTTTGCGCACGCGGGCGGACCATAGCCGGATGATCGGGGCTGATCTCGCTTTCGGCGAGGTAGGCTGCGGCGCCATGACCCTGCCCCGCTTCGCGCTCGTGCTGTGCGGTCTGCTGGCCCTGCCCTCGTTCGCCGACGACGAGATGTACCGGGACCCGGCGTCGAAAGAGACGCTCTTCATCGCCGGAGGGCCCAACGTCTCGTACGCGAGCCTCAAGCGAAA
>JAEUJR010001182.1 GCA_016793585.1 Archangium sp. | reverse complement strand
CGCGCGGTGCAGCACCGGTCGCTGCGGCGTGAAGTGCAGCGGCTGCGGCTCGAGGTGAGCTCGGGCGCCGGCCCACAGCTCCACGGCATCATCGCGGCCAGCGGCGCCATGCAGAAGGCGCTCGACGTGGTGGCGCGCGTGGCCACGACGCAGACGTCGATTCTCATCACCGGCGAGTCGGGCACCGGCAAAGAGGTGATGGCGCGCGCGATTCACGAGCGCAGCGGGCGGCGCGGGCCCTTCGTCGCCATCAACTGCGCGGCCATGCCCGAGGCGTTGCTCGAGAGCGAGCTGTTCGGCCACGTGCGCGGCGCGTTCACCGATGCGCGCGAGGCGCGGGTGGGCCTCTTCACCGAGGCGAACGGCGGCACCCTGCTGCTCGACGAGATTGGCGACATGCCGGTGGGGCTGCAGCCCAAGCTGCTGCGCGTGCTGCAGGAGCGCAAGGTGCGGCCGCTCGGGGCGCGCGCCGAGCACCCCGTCGACGTGCGCATCATCGCGGCCACCCACCGCGACCTCGAGACGCGCATCGAGGCCGGCTCGTTTCGCGAAGACCTCTACTTCCGGTTGAACGTGGTGAGCCTGCACCTGCCGCCGCTGCGCGAGCGCACCGCCGACATCTTGCCGATGGCCCAGAAGTTCCTCGCGCAGTTCAGCGAGCGGGCCGGCAAGGCCGTGAAGGGGCTGTCGGCCCGCGCGGCCGAGAAGCTGCTCACCTACGACTGGCCCGGCAACGTGCGCGAGCTGTCGAACTGCATCGAGCGCGCGGTCGCGTTGACCCGCTACGACGAGGTCGGCATCGACGACCTGCCAGAGAAGGTGGTGGCGCATCGGCCCACCCGCGTCGTGCTGGCCGCGGAAGACCCGAGCGAGTTCATCACGCTCGAGGAGCTCGAGAAGCGCTACACGCTGAAGGTGCTCGAGGCGCTCCAGGGCAACAAGACGCAGGCCGCGCGCATTCTCGGCATCGAGCGCAAGACGCTGTACCGCAAGCTCGAGGCGTGGGGCACGACGGCTGATCAGCCCGAGAGCTGAAGTCGTGGCATCGGCTCGAGCCAGCGACGTATCGCCGAGCCGAGCGCCTCGAGCACGACGGGCTTGGGCAGCAGCTCGTTCATCCCGGCCGCCAGACATCGTGCGCGGTCTTCGTCGTAGGCCGAGGCGGTGACGGCGATGATGGGAATGGGGGGCAGGCCCCGCGTGCGCTCCCAGGCCCGCACCCGCCTGGTCGCCTCGAGCCCGTCCATCTCGGGCATCTGACAGTCCATCAACACGAGCTGGGGCCGCTTCGTCTGCGTCAGCAGCTCGACTGCCCGCACGCCGTTCTCGACCGCCACGGCGTCGGCTCCCAGCTTCGCCAGCAGCGCGAGAATGACCTTCTGGTTGATGAGGTTGTCTTCGACCGCCAGCACCCGAAGGCCGCTGAGCCGCGGCAAGGGCGGGCTCGACGACGGCGAGCTCGCGGCGGCCGCTCGCGGCAGGGTCACGCGGAACCAGAACCGGGAGCCCGCGTGCAACGCGCTGTCGACGCCGATGGTGCCACCCATGAGTTCCACCAACCGCCGCACGATGGAGAGGCCCAGGCCTGTGCCGCCGAAGCGTCTCGTGGTGCTGCTGTCAGCCTGGGTGAAGGGCTCGAAGAGCAGCGGCAGGTGCTCCTTCGCGATGCCGATGCCCGTGTCGGTGACTGCCCACTCGAGCTCGACCTGGTGCGTGTCGGCCCGGCGCTCGTCGACGCTGATGGTGACCGCGCCGCGCGGCGTGAACTTGAGCGCATTGGCGACGAGGTTGTTCAGCACCTGCCGCAGCCGCGTGACGTCTCCGCACACCAGGCGGTCTTGCGTGTGGTCCACCACCTCGAGGCGCAGACCCGCTTCGGTCGCCTTCGGGCCGAACAGCTGCTGCACCCCTGCCATCAGCGAGCGGGTCGTGAAGGGCTGAGGCTCGAGCATCAGCTTGCCCGCCTCGATCTTCGAGAGGTCGAGAATGTCGTTGAGCTCGCAGAGCAGCGTCTGGCCCGAATCGAGAATGGTGCGGGCGGCGTCGAGCGCCTGCGGGTCGTGGCTCGAGCCGAGCAGCACCTGCGCCATGCCGAGAATGCCGTTGAGCGGTGTGCGCAGCTCGTGGCTCATGGTGGCGAGGAAGCGGCTCTTGGCGAGGTTGGCCTGCTCGGCGGTGATGCGGGCCTGCCGGAGCGCTTCGGTCGCGCGCCACTCGGCGGTGATGTCAGTGAAGCTGCCGACGACCCTGACGGCGTGCCCCAGCCCATCTCGCTCGACGACGCGGCCTCGGTCCTTCACGTGAATGACGCCGTGGGTGGTCAGCAGCCGATGCTCCGAGCGGTACACCTCGACGCGACCGCTGACGACCTCGTCGAGCCGCGCGAAGACGGCGTCATGGTCATCGGGGTGCAGGTGCGTGGCGAAGGCCTCGACGGTGTCGGCCTCGTCGCCGGGGCGCAAGCCGAGCAGGGCGTACCATTGTGGGTTGTGCTTCACGCGGCCCGACGGCACGTGCCAGTCCCACACGGCTTCGTGGGTGACGCTGAGCACCTCCTGCAGCCGCTGCTCGCTCTCGGCGATGCGCTCCTGCCCGCGAACCACGTCGGTGACGTCTTGAGCGATGACGAGCAGCTGGTCGTCACCCTGTGCGTTCTTGAAGGGCCGCTTGATGGCGCGGAAGTGGCGCGTCTCGCCGGTCGTCTCGTCGCGAGAATGCTCGAGGGTGGCTTCGGCCGTGCTCGAGGACATCAAGCGCCGCGCGCCGTCGCGGAGCGCGTCGCCGTGGGTCGGCGCGCTGAAGTCGCGGTCGAAGCGGCCCACCAGGAGCGCGGGCGAGGTGCCATAGAGCGTCGCGCACGCCTGATTCGCGAGCAGGAAGGCCCCGTTCGCCGCTCTCACGGCGACGGGGTCGGGAATCTGGTCGAGCACCGAATGGAGCGCTTCGGTCAGCTGCGACTCACACGCCGTCGGCACGTCACGCAGCAGGCAGACGGTGCCCTGGCGCGCCCCCTCCTCCATCCAGGGCGCTGTCCACCCCGAGAGGCGGCGACCGGCGGCGCTGACGGGGCTGCACCACTCACGGTGCTCGGCAAAGGCCTGGGCCTGCAGGTACTGCTCGCGCACGAGCACGAACGGCTGTCGCACGTCTTCGAGCACCTTCGCGCCTTCGGTACAGCCCCCCGCCATCTTCGAGGTCGCGTCGTTCGCCCACACCACCCGGTGTGACGCGTCGACCAACCAGATGGCCGCAGACGCCTGCGCGACGACGGACTCGAGAACCGCTCGCGGAACCATGTGACCCCCGAAGGCACACCGCTCGACGACACGAATGCCCGAAGAACGATAGCGGCGACGCTCAGGGTGGCAACTCGGAGTGGGCTCGCTTCACCGCTGCGTCTAAATCGCCCCACATGCGTACACGTGTCAGTGCCCTCGCCGGAGTTCTGGGTGTGTTGGTCTCGTGCGGAACGCCGCAGACCTGTGCCACCTGCGTCGATGCTGGCGCGAGCGCGGGTGGTTCCGGCGAACCAGCGGTCGACGCGGGCGTGGTCGACGCGGGCTGCAGCGGGGAGTGCGCGACGACCGACCTGCTGCTCCGCTTTGGCACTCGAATGGCCGCGTTGGAGCGCGCCCAGCACGGGGTACAGACCGATGGGCGGCTCTATGTCGAGGCGCACTCGGGCGGCGACCCGGCCTGTCCGTCGATGACGTCGCCGACGCCGCTGCGCACCCTCGCCATCGCAAACCTGCGCGTGCTGCCCGATGGTGGCGCCGTCACCTTCGCCGATGGGCTGCGGGTGTCGTTGTTCGACTTCGGCGGTGCGGTGACGTCGGCTCCGCTCGAGCGCGCCGTCGACGCGCGCGCCGTCGCCCGCTGGCTCGAGCCTGGTGTGCTGATTTCGTTTCGTCTCACGGCGACGTTCGATGGCGGCACGCTGACGGGCGGCTTCGTGGCGCCGCACTGCACGTCGCTCGACGACTGACGCCGTCAGGGCCGCGCCGCGAAGCAGAACCTTGTCACGTCGAACTCAGCTCACGAGCGACCGCTGAACGGCCATCACGCCCGCGCCCGCGTCGAAGCGATGGCCGGCCGTCTTCAGCGCGCGCTCCAGCGCTCCCACCGTCTCGAGCAGCGTGCCCGCGTTCGTCGAGCCCATGTGCCCGACGCGGAAGTAGGTCGCCTTCAGCACCGGGTGCAGCCCGCCGGCGATGTTCACGCCCTGAGCGCCGACGTGTTTGACGAGCGAGGCGTCGACGCCGGCCGGGTACTTCACCGCCGACAAGGTGTGCGCCGTCACCTCGGAGCGCTTCGTGAGCAGCTCGAGCCCCAGCGCGCTCCACGCCGCGCGGGCCGCGTGGGCGAGCTTCTGATGACGCGCGACCCGCACCGGCATCGTCTCGGCGAGCAGCTCACCGAGGCTCACGTCGAGCGCCGAGATGAGGTTCACCGCGGGCGTCGCGAAGTACGACGGCGTGCCCGCTTCGTACGCCTGGTGAATCGGCAGCCACTGCGCGAAGTCGAGGTACATCGCGGCGACTGGCTTGGTGCGCGCCTTCCACGCCTCCATGGCACGCGGGCCAGCGAGCAACACCGCCAGCCCCGGAGGCGCGCCGAGCGCCTTCTGACTCGCGGTGAACGCCACGTCGACGCCCCACGCGTCCAGCTCCAGCGCCTCACCGCCGACGCTGCAGACGCCGTCGACGATGCAGAGGGCGCCGTGGGCACGTGCGAGCTTCGCCAGCGCCTGCACCGGAGCCAGCACCGCGGTCGACGTGTCGACGTGCGTGATGGTCATGACCTTGAAACGGTTCGACGAGAGCGCCTTTTCCACCTCGTCGAGCGGTGGCGCGTCTCCCGGCTCGCAGCGAACGTGCGTGACCGCTGCGCCGTGCAATTCGAGCATGGTGGCGATGCGGTCGGAGAAATAGCCGGTGTTCACCACCAGCGCCTTGTCGCCCGGCTGCACCAGGTTCGCGACCGACAGCTCCATCGCGAGCGTGCCCGAGCCGGCGATGACGAAGGGTTGCGCCGTCGGCGCGTGGAAGACGTCACGCAGCCGTTTGAGGGTGCTCTGAAAACGCTGCATGAAGACCGGGTCGAGATGCCCGCGCTGCGGCTCCGACAGCGCACGGAGCACGTCGGGTGACAGTCCGATGGGGCCGGGAATCATCAGCAGGTTCGGAGTGGACATGCCCGCGATGTACCGCCCGGAGTGGGAAAGGGAAGACCTGAACTCCGCGATCACCAGCCGTCCAGGACTGTGACCTCGAGGTCTTGAGCTCTTGATATCGCGAGACTTTCTCTCGCTTTGTAACGTTTGTACCCAGATACTCTCGGGGCGCGAGACCGACGTTTGGCGACGATTCCATACATCGTCGCTTTTCGGAGAACGTCATGCCCGCACCCATCAACCCGAACCTGATTCGCCCGGTCGTTCCGACGACGCCGGCAACTCCCCCCGCGACCGTTCGCGAGGCCGAGAAGCTGCTCAAGCTCGCTGGCTTCAACCCGGGCACCGTCGATGGCCAGAGCTCGCCGGCGCTGACGAAGGCGTTGAGCGCGTTTCAGGAAGCGTGGGGCCTGCCGACGACGGGCATCGCCGACGCGCGCACGATGGAGAAGCTCCGCCACACGCGCGACCGCATTCGCGAACACAAGGGCGATGGCTTCTTCTCCGTCGGTCAGCAGTCGGGCGAGGTGAAGACCATCGAGAAGCGCCTGCAGCTGCTCGGCTACGACGTGGGCAAGGCCGACGGCGTGTACTCGAAGCAGACGTTCGCGGCTGTGAAGGCGTTCAAGGCTGATCAGGCCGACATCAAGAACGACGCGGGAGCCATCGCGAAGTTCGGTCGCTCGGTGCTCGCACGTGAAGTCGCTGCGCTGAAGCACGCTCCCGAGCGGCGCCGCATGAACCCGTCGAAGGCGCAGGATCGCCTCGACGCACGCACCACGAAGGCCGCCGCGCGTGGCTTCGGGGAAGGTGCGAAGGGCTTCTCGGTCGGCAACGTGCAGCGTCACCTGCGCGCCGCCGGCTTCGATCCGCAGCACACCAACGGTGTCTTCGACGAGCGCACCACGGGCGCGCTGAAGGCGTTCCAGCGGCACGCGGGGCTCGAGCCCACGGGTCAGGTCGACGCCCGCACGTGGAAGCGGCTCAAGACGAGCTTCATTCTCTCGAAGCACACGCCGCAGGCCCTCGGAGAGCGCAGCGGCGCCGTGAAGCACAGCGAGCAACTGCTGAAGAAGCTCGGCTACAACCCGGGGAAGATCGACGGGCTCTTCGACAAACGCACCGAAGCAGCGGTGAAGGCCTACGAGAAGAAGCACCACCTCACGCGCGACGGGAAGATCAGCGAAGGCCAGCTCGCGCAGATGAAGAAGGTCGCGAGTACGAGCGGCGGCATTCACGTCACCAACGAGATGCGCCGGCTCGCCGCGAACGGTCGCTCGGTCGCACTGTCGATGGGCGGCTACCGCGGGCTCGGGCTCTGCGCGACGGGCGTGAGCCGCGCGATTCAGCGCACCATGGGCATCAAGGTCTGGGGCAACGGCAATCAGATCGACAACAACCTGCCGCGCTCGCAGTTCAAGCAGCTGCACATCTCGCTCGCGCAGGCGCTGAAGATTCCCGGCCTCATCCTCACGTGGGAGCACACCTCGAGCACGCTCGGTCAGCGCTACGGCCACACCGCCATCACGCAGGGCAACGGCTTGTCGAGCACGAGCGACTTCATCGAGAGCAACACGCTGGCCGCTGGTGGTCGCAGCGGGCTGAAGATCTTCATGCCGCTGCCGTGAGCAAGTGAAGAGCAGCTCAGAGCAAACGAAGCAGTCAGCGGGCACTCCGAAGCCCGAAGCAGAAGCGCGG
Organism: Archangium sp.; assembly: GCA_016793585.1. The sequence goes on along the minus strand of JAEUJR010001182.1, from coordinate 787 downwards.
GCAGCATGGAATGCGCGAGCCTCCCTGCTCCTTTCCGCATCAGAGGAACTTCATCGCGCATGCGAAGCTCGCCGCGTCACGTGCCGACAGGCGGTGAGGCTCGATTCGAACCGTTCGAAGAACGCCATCAAAGCGGTCTTGCCGGAGGGTGGCGGACGAATCTGGGTGGGGATGGTTAGATAGACTATCTAACCATCTGGGGCCGGGAAGGGGCGGCGACCCGCGCCTGCCTCGACCCAATGGTCGTCGATGCACGGACTCTGTACCGTTCCACGCAGACCGCCGCCCCCCGAGGCTTCGGAGGACACTGCACCCACTGCTCACCCATGAGCCCGTGCAGCTGCGACGTGCGGAGCGCTCCGTCGAGACTCGTCTCTGCTGTTTGTTGGACGAGTGGTCGGAAGCGGCGCTACAGGCCACCGCCGTGACGTCCCTCGAAGCGCTGCCGCTCCACGCGCCTGCCACCATCGCCGCGCTGAAACTGTCAGACCGTGAGGCCACCTGGCTGCGCGCGGTCGGGCTGACCGAGGGCTGTCTCGTCACCGTGCTGCGAAAGGCGCCGCTCTCGGGTCCGCTGCACGTGCGCGTCGACCAGCACACCGAGCTCGCCATCGACCGTGAGCTCGCGCTGCACGTCGAAGTGACTCCAGCCGCCGGAGCTGCGTCGTGAACAGCGCGCCCGGCTGTCAGCTCCAACTGACCCTTCGTCCTCACTCGTCACGCGCGCGCTTCGGAGCAGCGTCGTGAGCGAGACCGCCATCGTCACGCTCGTCGGCCGCCCGAACGC
>JAEUJR010001167.1 GCA_016793585.1 Archangium sp. | reverse complement strand
GGCATCACGAGCTTCACGCGTGAGCAGCGCGCCGCCGCCATGGCCGCGCAGCAGCAGCCGTCGGAAGACTCCGAGCTGCCGCCGTTCCGCCCCACCGACCCGCCGGGCACGCTGCTCTTCCGCGGCCTCAAGCACGTCGCCAACCCGCCGCCCTGGGTGCTCGACGTTCCCGGCCTTCGCCCGCCGCTCCCCGTGCGCATGGCGCCTGGCGTCAGCCTCGAGCACCTCTACCGCGAAGCCGTGAAGACGCGCCTCGAAGGCCGCCGCCCGGTGCCCGACATGCAGGCCCTCGAGAAGGCGAAAGAGGTCATCGCCACCGGCGGCGCCGAGACGGCCATCGCCGTGATGTACATGCGCGAAGTGGGCTCCGAGCCCGTGCCGTCTGACGCGGCGCTGGCGACGCTGGCCAACGACCTCGCCCGCGCGATGGAGGTCGAAGACACCACGTCTGACGTCGACCCCCGCATCACGGGCGCGATGCTCGAGCTGCGCGCGACCGCCGAGGCCATGGAGCACATCGGCGAGCTGCGCGTTCGCCTCGCGGCCGTGCAGCTCTTCACCTCGCTCATCGAGGCTGGCTTCGCGCCCGACAACAACTGGGAAGAGGCGGTCGACTCGCAGGAGCCCTCGCAGGACCTCGCGCACGTCGCCTCGAACGGAAACCGGGCGCTGCTCAAGGAGGCCTTCGAGTCGTTCGCGAGCCTGCCCGACGAGGTGCGCATGCGCCGCCTCGCGTACCTGGCCGAGGCTACCGCGCACGTCGAGGCGATGGCCGTCGGTGGTGAGCCGGCCTGAGGGCCGGTCGTTCGTCCCCGCATCACGGAGGTGCTCACATGAGAACGTTGCTCCTGACGGTGCTGCTGGCCGGGTCGGTGTCGTTCGCGCAGTCGTCCACCAGCGAGCCGGGTGGCGGCGTCATCGAAGCGCCCGCCGAAACCACGAAGGTGCTCGGGCCGTTTCGCGCCGACGCGCGCTTCACCGTCGATACCGACATTCTGCTCGCCTACGTGAACCTGGGCGTGAACGCCGACCTCGGCGTGGTGAAGCTGGGCCCCGGCGTGCTGGCGGTGGGCGCGGGCCTCGACTTCGGCTTCTGCGGCACGGTCTGCCTGCTCATCGGCGCGGTGCTCAACGGCTCGTACGGCAGCCGCAACTTCTTCCCGCAAGCGCGCGTGAGCTACCACCTCGAGCTGCCGGCGAAGTCGGGCAACGCGCTGCAGAAGATCGACGTGTACGGCCTGGTCTTCGGCGGCGTCGTCGTCTCGTCGATGGGCTTCTCGGCGACGTACCAGGGCGTGCAGGTGAGCGCGTCTGACACGGGCGTGGGCCCCGGCATCGGCCTGGGCGCAGGCGGCTCGTACTTCTTCACCGACCGCGTCTTCGTCGGAGCGGAGGCGACCGCGAAGTACGCCTCGGGCAGCTACAAGAACGTCGTCGTCGTCACGCCGCCGAACTCGAACGTCGATTTCCGCTGGCGCGACGAATACACGAGCTGGAGCCTGTCGGGCGTCTCGCTGCGGCTCTTCATCGGCTTCCGAATCTGAGTCGAAAGACGTCGGGGCTCAGCGCTTCGACTTCGACTTCTTCTTCGCCTTCTTCACCTTCGCCGGCGTCGCCTCGAGCTCGGAGTCCGCGTCGGCTTCGTCGCTGGCGACGCTCGCGAACGGGTGCTGCGGCGGGTTGCGCTCTTCTTTGGCGACCTTCAGCGGGCGATTCTGTTCGTCGACGAGCACGATGTGCGGCTGGTGCTTCTTCGCCTGCTTCTCCTTCATCCACCCGTAGGCGGCGATGATGACGAGGTCGCCCGGCTTCACGAGGTGGGCGGCGGCGCCGTTGATGCCGATCTCTCCCGTGCCGCGCTCGGCGGGAATCACGTAGGTCGCCAGGCGGGAGCCGTTGGTGACGTCGTAGATGTCGACCTTCTCGTTCTCGAGAAAGCCGGCCGCATCGATGAGGTCGCGATCGATGGTGATGCTGCCGACGTAGTCGAGGTCAGCGCGGGTCACGACCGCCCGGTGAATCTTCCCGAGCAGCAGGTGGCGCAACGTCTTCCCGGTCTCAGCCATGACTTTGCTTCCCTTCACGTCCGTTTGACGCGGGCCGCCATAGGCCAGAACGGCGGCGGGGGGTAGCGGTTCCTCACGAACGGGCAGGGCGCCTGGGCAGGGGCCGAATCGGCGCTCCGAAGAGGTCGAGCTGCACCTTCTCGGTCACCGCACGGGCGAGCAGCCCTTCTTTTCGCAGGCCGGCCGCGAGCTCTTCAGCGAAGCCAAACAGCGTGATGACTTCGCGCGCACCCGTCGCCTTCGCGAACTCGAGCAGCGAGGGGTAGTCGGCGTGGTCCGAGACGGGGAAGGCGACGTCGGCTCCCGAGCGGCGAGCCCCCCATGGCTCGAGCGCCCAGCCGGTCAGCACGGCGGTCGCCACGGCGCCGAGGGTGTCAGGCCGGTGTTTCTTGAAAGGAGGGAACAGCCCGACCTCGCCCTCGTGAAAGGTGCCGTCGAAGCGGCGCGCGTCGATGGTGACGCCGAGCTGCGAGTACAGCGTCGAGATGGCGTGAATCGACTCGTGCGCGGCGACGCGAAGGCCGCGGGCGGCGAGCTGCTGAATCGACTCCTGACTCTTG
>JAEUJR010001139.1 GCA_016793585.1 Archangium sp. | reverse complement strand
CCGAGCCGAAACCACAACAACGCCGCCGGCAGGTGCAGCTCTTCGTCGTACAGCGGGCCCGGCAGAAACCCCGCCAGGTGATTCCACGCCGACACCTGCGGCCCGAAGACGATCGGCCACGAGGTGTGAATCGCGCTCGCGAGCACCACGCCGAACCACGACAACACGAACTGCCACCACCCGCGGAACCGCAGCCCAATCCACACACCCAGCGCGGCCACCACAAAGACGTCCGGCACCACCGTCACCGGGAAGAACGCGATCGCATCGAAGGGACTGCACGGCGTCATCAGCGTCAGCGCGATTCCAACCAGCAACGTCAGCAGCGCCGGCACCAGCAACATCACCACCGCGCCCAGCGTTGCGAACACCGCCTGCCGAAGCGGGGCCGTCACCGCGCGCATCGACTCCTGCCGCCCGAACGCCACGCCAAACGCACCGCCGATGATCGCGGTGATCAGCCCGAGCGCCGTCGACAACTCGTACCCGGGAATGCGCGCCACGGGAAACGCCAGCACACCGAGCTGCAGCGCGACGTACCCAAGCCAACCGGCCCGCCACAGCCGGTTCGCCATCACCGCCCGAATTCGAACCGTGAGCTCGTTCATCGCGATTGGAGCGGCGGCATGTCAGCCATGCTGTTGGCGATCTGCGCGGCGAGGTTGAAGATCTTCGAGTCTTCGCTGTCGCTGTTGACGAGGCCGCCCTTCAAGCGCACCTCACTGGGCGCTTCGAGGGCAGCCGACACCCGCTGCTCTCCCTGCCAGCTCACCGGCACCTTCGAGTCGACGGTCAGCACCACCGCCTGGCCCGTCGTGAGCGAGCCGGCCGACTTGCCGTCTTTCGTTTCGTACGCGGCGGAGTCCGTCATCACCGAGACCGTGATGGTGCCGACCTGGTCTCCCGGAACCGTCGCGGGCAACGTGCGCAGCGGCTTCTCGTCGTCGTCGAACGGCTTCATCAACTCGCCCGAGAACGCGAAGCCCTCGCTCGCGAACTGCAAGCCCGCCAGCACCCCGCGTCGCGTCTCGTCTTCGAGGTACTGGTCCTTCCACACCACCTCGAAGCGCGGCGCCTTCTTCGTCGCCCGCCACGCCGTCAGAATCGGAGCCCGCTTCGTCCACCACGCGGTCAGCTTCGGCTCGTCGACGGCGGTCACGAACCGGCCCATCTGATCAGGCGCGACCCGCCCGGTGATCACACACGCCTCGAGCTTCGCCCTCGTCTTGTAGAAGGACGCCTGCCGCTGCACCTCGCTGGTGCTGTACGGGCTCCATTTGTGAATGAAGCGAACGTTCTCGACCGTGTCGTCGGTGATGCGGCAATTCGGGGCGTCGTACCGAAGGTCGAAGGCGTAATCGCTTGCGCGGTCTTCGCAGGAGCGGCAGGCCGGCAGCACCACCATGAAGACCACGAGGAGCAGGGGTCGCACGGCCGGTATCTGGCCACCGTTCACGCCAACTTCCGAGCGGGAAAGAGGACTTCTCCGGCCAGCCAGTCCTATAGTCCGCGCTCTATGGCGGAGAAACCAGGCATCGAGGGGCGACAAGCCGTGCGCGCGCCGATCGAGCTGAAGGTCGACTACAAGAAGCTGAACTCGTTCTTTGCGGACTACACGAAGAACATCAGCAAGGGCGGCACCTTCATCAAGACGAAGAAGCCGTTGCCCATCGGTACGCGCTTCCTCTTCAAGCTCACCGTTCCCCAGCGCAACGATCCGTTCGAGCTGCTCGGCGAAGTCGTGTGGAGCACCGTCGACGGCGAAGAGCCCGGCATGGGCATCAAGTTCGTGTACTCGGCCGACAACCAGCGCTCCGAGTTCGAGGGCGTCGTCGAGACGTTGATGTCGACCAGCCTCGGCTCCGATCTCGCGAGCAAGCTGCTCAACAAATCCGTCAAGTGAAGCCGACCTTCACCGCGCTGCTCATCGCAGCGACGTTGCTGCTCGCGTGCCCCGGAGAGGGCAAGCCGCCGCCTCCCGCGCCACCTCCGACGAAGGTCGAGACGCCACCCGCGCCGCCTCCGCCGCCAGCGGTCACCGACGTCACCGCCGAGAACTACCCGATGCCGCGCCTGCCCAAGGCGAAGGTGACGGTCTCGGGAACGAAGAAGCTCGTGGTCGACGCCGAGGTCGCGCTCACGCGTGATGCACGCACGCGCGGGCTCATGTGGCGCTACGCGCTGCCCGACGGCACCGGCATGTTGTTCATCTTCACGCGAGAGCAGCCGCTCTCGTTCTGGATGCGCAACACCCTCATCCCGCTCGACATCATCTTCATCGACGGCAAGGGCAAGATCGTCAGCATTCAGGAGAACGCCGAGCCGCGCACGCTCACCTCGCGCCCCGCTGCAGCGCCCGCGACGTACGTGCTCGAGGTGCCTGGCGGTTGGAGCGCGAAGAACGGCGTGAAGGCCGGTGCCGCCGTGACGTTCGAGGGCATCACGAACCTCGTCGCCGAAGACTGAAGACGGAGACCCGTCATGCGCCTGCCGATCGCGGTGCTGTTGCTGGCGTCGGCCTGCAACCCGATCACGCCGCTGAAGTCCGACGGCGGCGACGGTGGCGCTGACGACGGTGGGGCGGTCGTCGACGCAGGGCAGGGCTTTGATGCCGGGCTGTCAGGCACCGTCTTCGTCGAGCCGTTGCTCGAGGCACGCAGCAGACTGGGCGCTCGCTCGGTCGCGGGCTTCAGGCCGTGGCGCGGAGGCATCGCCGTCGTTTCGGGCTCGCTCTATTGGGTCGAGAGCGGCTCGGCGGCGGGCCTCTACCGAATGCCGGTCGGTGGCTGCGCCGCTGGCACCTGCCCCGAACGCCTCACAGCCCTGACGCGCCCGAGCGTGTTCACCGCCACCTCAGATGCGGTGCTCGTCGCCGACGTCACGACGCTGAAGCGCTACGCCGCGACGGGTGGCGCTGGAGAACCCGTCGCCACCGGCAGCAGCGAGCTCGTGCTGCTGGCCAGTGATGGCGTGGCCGCGTTCTGGGCGACCGAGCGCGCGCCCATCTTCAAGACGCCGTTCGGTGGCGCGACGTCGACCATCATCAACTCGAACGGCACACCCTTCGCGATGACCATCGCTGGCGATCGGGTGCAGTGGGTGGGCGTCGACATCTCGGGACTGCAGGTGGTGATGCAGTCGATTCGCACGGCCGGCACGGGCGCCAGAGAAGAGCGCCGCTTCGGCAACGGGTTTCAGACGATGAAGGGCGACTCGCGGTACCTGTACTTCGCGCGCGACTCGATGCCGGCGACGGTGCTGCGGCAGACGGTGAGCAACGGCCTCATCGAGACGATCGCGCTCGACGCCCAGGGCGTCACCGACTTCGCCCTCGATGAGCAGTACGCGTGGTGGGTCGAGCCGGGTTCCTCTGGGCTGGCGAACGGGCGGCTGCGACGCGTGGCGCACGAGTCGGTTCGGGCCGAGACGGTTGCCGAGGCGATTCCCTGGCCCGTGGGCGTCGCGGTGTCGGGTGGCGTGGCGTACGTGCTCTCAGCGGGCACTCAGGCCGAGGCGTTCGCTGACGGGAAGATCCTGCGCGTCTCGTACCGGTGAAGTCAGGGCGTGCCGCCGTCGGCGACCCGCGCCAGGCAGTCCGTGAGCGCCGCGTTCTGGTTGAACCCGCACGCACCGTTCGCCTGACGTTCACAGCCTGCCGCCGCGAAGCACGCGAAGCGCGGGGTGTACTCACACGTGCTCGCGAGGTCGGTGCGGTCAGTGCAGAGCTAGCCCTTCGAGCACCCTGAATCACGGCACACGGCGGAGGCGCCACAGGCACTGACGATCAACGCAAGCGTGATGACGAGGAATCGCATGTCGCAGGCTGCTGCAAATGCAGGACCCGATGATGCGCCCCGGACGACGGGCGTTTGCTCGACACGTGCCTCAGGAATTCGTCGGAGCGTCAGTTCACCTTCAGCTTGTCGGGAACGGGCACCACATCGGTCGCGCTGAGGTCGGTCACGGGCACGACTGCCTGCTGCTGAGGCTCGGGCTCGACGGGCGCAGCGACCTGCTCCTTCGCTGCGCTCACCTGGGCTGCCGTCGCGGCATCGGCCTTGTGCGTCTCGATGGCGGCGATCTCTGCATTCGTGGCGACGGCATGCGCGAGCTTCGCCTCGTCGGCCTGCGCGGTCGCGAGCGCGTTCAGCTTGCGGGCCACCGCCGACATCTCGGCTGCGCGCACCGTCGCGTGAGAGCTGCGCATGCCGATGAGCGCGACGCGTGCGCGCTCGAGCAGCGCCACCTGGGACTTCAGCTTCGCCAGCACGCGCTCTCGCTTCAGCTTCATCTCGCCCAGGCGCTCGAGCTCTTCCTTCAGCGACGACGCCGCGATCTCGAGCTGCTTCTTGGCGACGGCGTCACGCGCCTTCTTCGCCGACTCGGTCAGCTCGGCGATCTCCTTCTCGAGATCGCGATGCGCGTCGTCGTGGAGCTGCGACTCGACACCGGCCCACTCGGCGGCGAGATCGATCGCGTCTTTCGTCAGCTTGCCCACCGTGCGTGCCAGCTCTTCACGCGCCGCCTCACGCGGGAGCGACGCCAGCTGCTTGCCGCACTGGCGGTAGACGCCCATCGCCTTGTTCAGCTGATCGGCGAACTCGCCATCGAGCAGCGGCAGCACCTCGTCACCACGCGCTTCGACGGGGTCGGCCTTGAGCGCGACGTGCGAAGCGAGCGAACCCAGACCGGCGAAGAGCGCGATGATGGTGCCGCTCACGGCCGCGTTCAGCAGCATCGGCGTGGCGGCGTCGTGCATCCGCGACGAGAGAATCTCGGCCACATTGAGACCCGCGACCGACAGCCCGGCCGTCGCCCCTGCCGTCGCGACGTAGTGCCCGATGCCCGGCCGCGATGCCCCGACGGAGCCCTCTTCGCCGTACTCCGACAGGCGCGACTTCACGACGATGGCACCCGCGACGGCGCCGGCGAGCGCCACCGTCCACCCTTGCGTCAACCCGAACAACCACGGCAGCGCGGGCAGCAGCACCGAAGCGCCCATGAGCATCAGGCGATCGAGCTTGTCTCCACGTACGCACGCGAGGCCCATCGCCGCGATGGCGAGGAACGAGAGCGGCACCGGAACCTGCAGGCGCGTCGTCAGCCACGCCACCGCTCCAGCGCCCGCGCCCGCCAGCAGCGACCGCGTCACGTTGCGCTCGAACACCTCTCGCTGCTGCAGCTGCACCACCGCGGTCGATGACATGGCGTTCCGGTTTTCGTGGAGAGGAGTGAATCAGTACGTCGAGCCGAAGAGACCGAAGTCGAGGCGCGCCTTCTTCCGGGCCTGCTTCGAGTAGGCGTTGATCGAGCCTTCGTCCTGCGCGGCCTCGAGGTCGTTGATGAGCTGCTCCTGCTCGGCGAGATCCTTCGCGACCGACGGCGCGCCCTGCACGCTGCCCGAGCCACCGATGATGCGCTTGTTCGCCTCGAACAGCTGCTTCGCCTCGGCGCGGTCTCCACGGCGGAGCGCATCGACGGCGGCCTGCGTGTTCGCGCCGGCCTGGGCACGGGCAGCGAAGACGAGCGCCTCACCGTCCTGCTTCTGCTGCACGATGGTGGTGTCGCTCGTCACGCTGGCGCGCACGAAGGCGTTGGTGGTGACGGGCTGGCTCGCGAGCAGGTCGGTGTACGCGAGCGTCAGCTGGCTCACGTCGAGCGTCTGGCCGTTCGTGGTGCCATCGACCGACAGCTGCAACACGACGCGCTCGCTGGTGCCGGCGGCGAAGTCGGGCAGGGCGAGGGTGACGAGCTCTTCGCTGCCGCTCATGGAGCGCGCGATGGGGGTGTAGCCGAGCGTACGAACCAGTCGCGACCCCGCCGGCACCTTGATGGTGAGGGTCACGTTGCGGGCGACCTGCGTGCTCGCCGCGTTGAGATCCTTCGCGAAGATCTGCTCGAGCTGCGCCGCGTCCTGCAGGTAGGCGTACGCGCCGGCGCCCACCTCGGCGAACGACTCCATCAGCTGCTCGTTGAAGTCCGTGCCGACGCCGATGCTCGACACCGAGACGCCCGCCTGGCGAACCTCACGCACGATGTTCACCAGCGACGCGTGGTCGGTGATGCCCTCGGTGGGCTGGCCATCGCTGATCAGCACGATGCGGTTCACCTTGAAGTCGTGCTTCGCCTTCAGCAGCAGGTCGCGCCCGGTGGTGAGGCCGGCGCCGATGTTCGTGCCGCCGTCGTCCCAGATGCCGTCGATGTACGCGAGCAGGCGATCGCGGTTCTCCGGCGTGGCGTAGATGCCCTCCATCGCCTTCACGTCGCTGCCGTAGTGCACGATGGTGAGCCGGTCTTCGGAGCGCAGCTGGCCGACGAGCTGCCGCGCCGCCTGCTTTGCCTGGTTCAACTTGAAGCCGCTCATCGAGCCCGAACGATCGATCACGAGCGCCAGGTTCACGGGCGAGCGCGTCTGCCCCGGCACGTCGACGGCCTTCACGTCAGCGGTCACGAAGACGTCGTTCGAGCCCACCATGACGAAGGGGTGCGAGAGGCGCGTGGTGATCGACAGGCTGCCGTTCGAGTTCGTCGAGGGCGGCGGGGGCGTCACGATGGGCGGCGGATCGACCGCGGGGGGCGTGGTCGTGCCAGTCGTTCGCGGCAGGCCAACCACGAGGGCCACGAGGGCCAAAACACCGGCTGCTCCAAGGAAGATGCCCGTTCTGTTCATGTGAAGCCTCCGGAATTCCGACGTTTCCAAGCCGCCCGCGAAAGACACCGTTCAGCCGCAGGTGGTTCTACGAACCAGCGACGAAGACGATCTATTGCGAGTGGTGCGCCAGCGTCGTCGGCC
>JAEUJR010001135.1 GCA_016793585.1 Archangium sp. | reverse complement strand
GGCGCGGTGGGCTATGAGTCGGCCCATGCCGAACGTCGTCGTCGTGGGAGCGCAGTGGGGTGACGAGGGCAAGGGCAAGGTCGTCGACCTGCTCACCGAACACGCCCAGGTCGTCGTCCGATTTCAAGGTGGCAACAACGCGGGCCACACGCTCGTCGTCGGTGGCCAGAAGACGGTGCTGCACCTCATTCCGTCGGGAATTCTCCACGCGGGGAAGACCTGCGTCATCGGCAACGGGTGCGTCGTCGACCCGACGGTGCTCATGAAGGAGGTCGACGGGCTCACCTCGCGCGGCCTGCTGCAAGACCCGCAGCAGCTGCTCATCTCGGAGCATGCCCACGTCATCTTCCCCTGGCACAAACACCTCGACACCCTTCGCGAGAAGGCGCGCGGTGGCTCGGCCATCGGCACCACCGGCCGCGGCATCGGCCCGGCCTACGAAGACAAGATCAACCGTCGCGGCATTCGCATGCGTGACCTGCTCGACGGCGATCGCCTGCGCCGCCGTGTGAAGGAGCGCCTGCCCGCCGCGCTCGAAGAGATCGCCCAGCTCGCGAAGAAGGCGAAGGCCGAAGAGCCGCTGCTCGACATGGAGGGCATCGTCTCGGAGTACGCGGTGCTCGGCAGCCGCCTCGGCAAGCACATCAAAGACGCCTCGCTCATCCTCTCGGAGCACGTGCGCAAGGGCACGCGCATGCTGTTCGAGGGCGCGCAGGGCACGCTGCTCGACGTCGATCACGGCACGTACCCGTACGTCACCAGCAGCAACACGGTCGCCGGCAACGCGGCGGTCGGCTCGGGCCTCGGCCCTACTGCCATCGACCGCGTCATGGGCATCTCGAAGGCGTACACGACCCGTGTCGGTGGCGGCCCGTTCCCCACCGAGCTGAACGACGAGACCGGAGAGCGGCTGCGGAAGATCGGCGCCGAGTTCGGTGCGACGACGGGCAGGCCGCGACGCTGCGGGTGGCTCGACACCGTGGTGCTCCGCTACGCCGCGCGCGTGAACGGCCTCTGGGGCCTCGCGGTGACGAAGCTCGACGTGCTCTCAGGGCTGCCGACGTTGAAGATCTGCACGGCGTACGAGCTCGACGGGCAGCGCCTCACCGAGCTGCCGGGTGAGCTCGAAGATCTCTCGCGCGTGACGCCCATCTACGAAGAGCTGCCGGGCTGGGAGCAGTCGCTCGCCGGTGCGCGCACCATCGACGATCTGCCGCCGACCGCGCAGCGCTACGTGCGGCGCATCGAAGAGATCGTCGGCGTGCCGGTCGTCTGCGTGTCGGTCGGCGCCGAGCGCGGCGAGACGATTCTGCTGCAGAACCCCTTCCGGGTCTGACCGCTGGGCAAGGGCATCGTCACCTGGAGCTTCGCGCTCGTCGCCGTGAGGCAGGGCGATCGCCTGCTCGTGGTGCACGAAGCGAAGCATGGGCAGCTGTGGTGGTTGCCGCTGGCGCCGTCGAGCCGGGTGAGACGTTCGAAGAGGCGGCGCTGCGCGAGACGCTCGAGGAGGCAGGACTTCGGGTGAGGCTCGATGGGCTCGTCCGCATCGAACGTTCGGTCGTCGACGGTGGAGCCCGGGAGCGCGTCATCTTCACTGCGACGCCGCTCCATGCGTCACCGCCGAAGTCGGTGGCCGATGAGCACTCGCTCGAGGCGCGCTGGTGCACGATCGAAGAGCTGGAGCGTCTGCCGCTGCGTGGAGAAGAGCCGCTCGAGCTGGCCCGGTACTTCGCGCGTGGTGGGCCGATCTTCCCGCTGTCGGTGTTGATGCGGGAAGGCGACGCGTTCTGATTAGCGGCGAATCTGCTCGGTGTGTTTGTCGCCGATGGCCTCGACTGCGCGATCGACGTCGCCTGAGCGCCCGATGATGAACTGCACGAGCGGCTTGCCGTTGCCCTCGACGAGCTCCTCCTGCATGCGGAGAATCGGCGTCACCTCGACGACCGTCTCGACGTCACCTTCGCGCACGACGGCCTTCTTCCAGGTGTCTCCGGCGCGCGACGAGACGAGCGTCAGCACACGTTTGCCACTGCTTCCCGAGAGCTTCGTCGTCACACCCTTCGCGTCGTCGCCGGTGAACTGCCCGTCGTAGAAGGCGCGCACCTTCTCGAAGCGCATCGGCAGGCGGAACGACTTCTGCTCGGCAGTGGCAGCGAGCGGCTTGCCGTCGATGCTGGGGAGCGGGAACGAGCCGGCGGCGAGCGTGAGGGACAGGAGCGTCGAGAGCATGTGCGCAGTTGACGTCAGGCCTGCGACCGGGCGCAATCCCTGGCCTGTCGACGCCTCCCACGAACGAGCAGCCGAAGGTCGACTTCGATGCTCGAGTACCTGCAGACCCTGACGCCTGCAGAGCGCATGGCGAGGCACGAAGCCGCACTCGAGTTGGTGCTTGCGCTGCGAAAGGCCGGAACGGAGTTCGATGGCTTCGACCCTCACCGCCTCACGGCACGATGAGCGGCAGGTAGAGCCACCCGTACACGACGAGCAGTGAAGCCGCCGCCACGTCGAGCCAGAACCCCGTGCGCATCATCGTCGGCAAGTGCACACGCCCCGACCCGAAGACGATCGCATTCGGTGGAGTGCCCGCTGGCAGCGCGAAGTCGCACGACGAGCCAATCGTCACCGCCGAGAGCAACGGCAGGTTCGCCGGCAGCAGGTTCAGCATCAGGTTCACCGTCGCGGTGTTCGACGCCACCGCCGACAGCGCCACCGTCGAGAACGAGGCGATCGCCAGCTGCACCAGCGCCGGCTGCGCCCGCAACGGCTCGAGCTGTTGACCCAGCCATGCCGACAACCCGCTGCCTTCGATGCCCGCCGCCATCGCGAAGCTGCCACCCAGCAACATGAGCGCGCTGAGGGGAATTCGGCGAATCGCGGCCAGCGGCAGACACCCCAGCGGCAGCAGCACCAGCGCCGCCGTCATCGCCACCACGGCCTCGTAGTGCCGATTCGCCAGCTCGAACGGCAGGCGGGGCGCGAGCACGCCACGAATCGGGTCTCCGAAGATCCACAGCAGCGCCGCCGTGAAGAACACCCGCGCGACGACCCGCTCCTTCGCCGACATCGGGCCCAGCGCCTCGAGCTGATGACGCAACACCTCGCGGCCCGCGTCGGTCTTCGGCGCGTCGCTGCGGCCCAGGCGCCACAACGCGAGCCACAACACGGGAATGAACAGCACCACGAAGGGGAACCCGACCGCCACGAACCGCGGAAACGTCATTTCAAAGTGCTGCGTCTTCGCGAGCCAGCCCACGAAGATCGAGTTGGTCGCCGTGCCGATCTTCGTGCCGATGCCGCCGACGTTCGCCGCGTACGCGACCGCCAGCATCAACGCCATGCCGTACGACGTCAGCTTCCGCTGCGACTGCGCCTCGAGCTCACCCAGCACTGCCAGCGCGATCGGCAGCATCATCACGGCCGTCGCGGTGTTCGAGATCCACAACGAGATCGACGCGGTCGCGACCAGCAGGCCGAGCAACAACCGCGGCGGCGACGCTCCGATGCGCATCATCAGGTGCAGCGCGATGCGCCGATGCAGGTTCCAGTGCTCGAGGGCCGCGCCCACCGCCATGCCGCCGAGAAAGAGAAAGATGTACGCGTTCGTGTACTCGCCGCCGGCCTTCACGACTCCGTTCACCACGCCGCCACCGAACACGTTCAGCAGCGGGAACGCCACGAGCGGAATCATCGCTGTCCACTCGATGGCGACCGCCTCGGTGAACCACCACGTCGCCATCAGCAACGAGATGCCCGCGGCCAGCGCCGGCCTTCGGTCGAACCCGGCGAGGTGATGGAGCGGGTTGTCGAGGAACGTCAGCGCGACGAAGAAGAGCGGGCCGAGCACGAGGCCCGCCACGCGGGTGCGGCTCACTTCTTCCTGGCCTTGGCGAGCTCGTCTTGCAGGCGGCGCTTCTCGAGCTCGAGCTGCACCAGCCGCTTCGCGACGTCACCGCTGTTCGCGTCGCCCTGCTCGCACGACTCCTTCGACTTCTCGAGTTCCTTCTGGGCCGCCTTCAGCTTCTGGTTCAGATCGTCATTCGCCTTCAGCGACGTCCACGTACGCTCCTTCTCTTCCATCAACCGGTTCCGGCCGACGACCAGCACCGTGATGGTGAGCGTGATGGAGACGGCGAGCAGCAACCAGGGCAGGGGAGACGAAGAGCGGCGATAGCCGACGGCCGGCATCTCGAGCGACTCGCGTCTGACGTCCTCCCAGGGCGACGACATGTGCGCGCGAACCATACCCGAACCCGGCGGCTTCGGGCGTGAGTGCTTTGTTCCTGAGGCGAGGCCCTTCATGCTGCGCCCCGATGCGCCTTCGGAGCGTCAGCTGATGGGCCGAGCCTCGCGCCGCAAGGGCGCCGACGTCGCCGCCTGGTTCAACGGCCGCGCTCGCCGCGTGACGCCTGCCCGCATCGAGGCCTTCCGCCAGGCGATGCCCAACGCCACCGTCTACGCCGCCACCTCACTCGAGGAGGCGCGCGCCGACGTGAAGCGGCTCGTGAAGGACAAACCGCGGCTCGTCTTCTGCGGCGGCGGAGACGGCACCGGCGTCGTGTTGATGAACCTGCTGCGCGACGAAGGCGTCACCGAGTTCCCCACGCTCGGGCTCTTCAAGCTCGGCACCGGCAACGGCTGGCCCAGCGCCGTCGGCGCCTTTGGCTACACGCGCACCCTGTCGGTGATCGGGGCTCTGCCGAAGGCGCTGCCGACCCAGCGCTTCAACCTCGTCGAGACGGAAGGGAAGCTGAGCCTCTTCGCCGGCGTCGGGTGGGACGCGACCCTCGTGCATCACTACCACTCGAACCTCGCCGAGGCCCGGCAGACACCCATCGCCGGGCCCATCGCAGGCAAGCTGAACGAAGGCGTCGGTGGCTACCTCTTCTCGCTCTTCACCCGCACGGTGCCGTCGGAGATCTCTCAGCTCGTCTTCAAGGGCCGCACGAAGGTGACGGTCGAGGATCTCGGCGGTGACGCGCTCACGCTGGTGAAGGGCGAGGTGGTGCGGGCGCAGACGGGCAAACGGCTCTACCAGGGGCCGGTCTCGGTCGGCGCCGCGGCCACCGAGCCGTACTGGGGCGCGAAGTTCAAGGCCTTCCCCTACGCGCGGCGCGTGCCCGGTCGAATCAACTTTCGCGTCTACGACAGGCCCGTCTTCGAGGGCGTCGCGAACATGGTGAACCTGTGGCGCGGCTCGAAGGTCGCCGGCATGCACGACTTCTTCGTCACCGCGTTGCGCATCACGCTCTCTCGGCCCATGCCGTTTCAGATCGGCGGCGACGTCATCGGCCTGCGGGAGCAGATGGAGTTCAAGGTGGCGAAGGAGACCGTCGACGTCCTCGACTGGGCGGCCCTCGCGAAGCGGAGCGCGAGCTGACGCATGTTCGAGGGGCTCGTCAGGTTCATCGGCAAGCTGCGCGCACCACGAACGCTCGAAGGCGTGCTCTCGGAGTACGAGGCAGGGCGGCGTCACGCTGTCTTGCCTCCGCTGTTCATCGCGCTCGGGGAGTTCGTCGCGAGCCAACCGCCCGAGGCACGTTCGGCGTGGCGGGCGCTGCTCCTTCACCTCGACGACATCGCCGGCGCCGAGCCCACGAAGAAGTGGATGACGCGGCTGCGCGAGCTGGTCGGCCAGGTGCCTCGCGTCGAGCTCGAGGCGTTGCTGTTTCAGTGGTTCGGGCTCATCGACCTGGCCGCGTGTGACTTCAGCCGCTCGTTCACCAGGGGCCTGGTGTGGGTGAGCGTCTGTCTCGAGGCCGATCGCGTCGCGGGCGAACTCGGAGCGCTCGCCGAACGCGCCAACCGGAAGATCGCCGGCCGCGGCCAGATGTCTCGCGGCGTGGTGAACGCCTGTTTGCGGGTGCTCGCTGGGCTCGACTCCGATCTCGCGGTCTCTCAGCTCACCAGGCTCAAGGGCGTCATCGAATACCGTGACGCGAATCGGCAGCTCGACCATGCCTTCGAGAGCGCGGCGACGAAGCGCGACCTCTCGGTCGACCAGCTCGAGGAGCGGGTGGTGCCCGACGCGGGCGGCCTGACCGCTCCCATCGGAGCGTGGACGCCCACCATCACCTTCGACGACGGCGCGCCTCGGCTGAGCTGGGTGCGCGACGACGGCAAACGCGTGCAGCGGGTGCCTGCCGAGCTCCAGCGAGATCACGCTGACGAGGTCGCGGCGCGCAAGGCGAAGTTCGCCGAGTTCGAAGAGGTGCTCGAGGCGCAGGCCAATCGGCTCGAGCGCCTGTTCTGGACGCAGCGCGCGATTCCGCTCCCGGACTTTCGCGCGCACACGCTGGGGCACCCGATCGTCCTGCTCCTCGCGCGCGCGCTGGTGTGGAGCGTGGGTGACCGCGCCGCGCTGTGGTTCGACGACGCCTTCGTCGACGTCGCCGGCGCCGTGTTCGAGCCACCGGCCTCGGCCGCCGTGCAGCTGTGGCACCCCGCGTTGGCCGCAAAGGCAGAGCTCGTCGCCTGGCGAGCGCGTCTCGGGGCGTTGGGAATTACGCAGCCCTTCCCGCAGGTCGAAAGGCCCGTGTTCACCCTCGAGGCGACCGAGCTGTCAGGCGCCGTCACCCGCCGATGGGAAGGGCTTCGACTGCGACAACAACGGCTCCAGGTCGCGTGTCGGCGCTACCAATGGGTGTCGGCCCGACTCGAGCCTGGCCAGGCCGATGCGGTGGCTGGCAGCTACGAGACGTTGGCGCTGCGCGTGGTGCTCGAGGTCGCGGCAGACGGCCGTGAGACGACGGCGTCGAACGCCTCGACGTGGCTGCGCACCGGTGCGTGTCGCTTCGAGTCACCACGCGGGCTCGAGACGGTGCCGAAGGCCGTGCTGAGCGAAGTGCTGCGCGAGGTCGACGAGATCGTTCAGAGCAGCTCGAGCTGAACGGTCGTCGCCGGCTCGAGACAACGCGCGTCGTCGATGCCCACGTGGTTCACGGCCTGCGAGACCTCGAACGCGGCGAGCGGCGTGTCGACGCGCTTCTGCAGCAGGTGTTGCACGTCACGTGACGAGGTCTCGGTCGAGAGCCAGCGCGCGCGATCGTCGGGCGCGACGAACACCGGCATGCGCGAGTGAATACGCGACATGAACGCGTCGGCAGCCGTGGTGATGATCGAGAACGTCGCCACCTCGATGCCATCGGGCGAGCGCCACGTCGTCCACACGCCGGCCATCGTCTGAATCGGGTGCGACGGCGCGTGCACGTAGAGCGGCTGCGACTGCTTGCCGTGGTGCTTCCACTCGTAGAACCCGTCGCAGGGCACGAGGCACCGCGCGTGCGCGAGCGCGTCGGTGAACATGCGCTTCTCGGCCAACGACTCGGCACGCGCGTTGATGTGTTTGGCGCCTTCGTGAACGTCCTTTGCCCAGCGCGGGGTGAAGCCCCAGCGGGCAAGCACGAGCTCGCGCGGGTTCGTGTCGAGCACGACCGGAGCCGCCTGCGTCGGCGCGATGTTGAAGCGCTCCTCGACGACGGGCTCGTGGTCGAGGTTCAGCTCACGCTGAAGATCGATGCCCTTCGATTTGAGGGTGTAGCGGCCGCACATCGCGGCTCGAGTCTACTGCGCCTCACGGGCCCAGGCGGGTGTGGAAGAGCGCGGTCGGCTCGGTGCGGCTGGTCGCGTAGTAGCTGACGAAGAGCGAGCTGCCGATGACGAAGGTCTCGGGGTCGGTGCGGGCGAGCGGGCTCGAGTCGCTCACGGTGGTCACGCCGCCGTCGAGCTGTGCGAGCACGATGTCGTTCGTGCCCTGGCCCGTCACCACGACGCTCGCGCCGCTGGTGTTCTGAAAGACGAACGGCTCGGGGCTTCGCAGCTCGGTCGCGAACGGCACCACCCGCAGGGGGACGAGGACCGGCGTCGTCTCGTCGACCTCGAAGAAGGCGAGCTTCCGGCGCTGTCGCCGCTCCTCGAGAATCGTGAGCAGCACTGGCGCGCCGCCGAGCTCGGGGGCGCGGAACGCGAGCATGTCGACCTTGGGAAGCCCGCCCGACGTCAGCACCCGGGTCGCGCCGTTCGGCTCGACGAGCGTCACCTGCGCCACGCCGTTGGCATCGTTCGTGTTGGTGAGAATGCGGCTCGTGTCGAGGTACCACCAGGGGCCGGCCGAGCCGAACTTCGCCAGCGGCACCGGGTGGCGCGTCTCGGGGTCGCTCTCGGTGATCCAGAACCAGCTCTGCACGCCGCCCACGAGCGTGAACCCCAGCAGCTTCTGCTCCGAGGCCTGCGGGTCTTTGCAGGGCAGGTTCGCCGAGACGTCGTCAGGGCCGTGCGTGAGCTGGGTGGTGACGCCGTTCCGGTGCATGAAGAACTGCCGCACGCCCGTCGTGTCGACGCCCGTCCACACCACGGCTTCTCCACGCGCACTGACGCCGAACTCGGGGCCGTTCGCCGAGCGGAAGTAGGGGCCATTCGTTCCGAGCGCCGTGCCGCGGCCATCAGCGGGCACGAGGCGGCCGTCGGAGTCGACGCCTCCGAGCCAGATGGTGTTGTCGCGATCGAGGAAGGTGACGAGGCCGCCATCGGCGGTGATGCGGTACTCGGGGTCTTTGTAGTCGACGAGCGGGTCGCCGATGCGCTGCTCGCGCTCTTCCATCGACAGCCCCTGCTGGGCTCGAGAGACGAGCGGCTCGTCGCGAACGACTTCACCGCAGCCAGCGAGGCTCAGAACGATCAGCACCAGAGAAATGCGCACGAAAACCCCCTCGAAGACGAGACCGGGCCATCAACCCGCGCGCCCGGGGAAAGTTGCGGAGCGACGTTCGGTGTTCGCTACGGTTCGGTTCGCGTGCGACTGACCGTTCGATTGACGCTGGTGGCGTTCGGGCTCGTGGCCCTGTTCGCGACCGCTGCGCTCTGGGCGCAGCTGCCCGGCCTCTACGGGAGGGACGGGCTCACGCCCATCGCCGAGACGATGGAGCGCCTCACACGCGGCCACGCGTCGTTCTTCGACGTGCCCACGCTGTTGTGGCTCGGCTGGTCAGACGCGGCGCTTCATCTGCTGCTCGGCGTCTGTGTGCTGGCGTCGCTCTGCATCACCGCAGGCATCGCGCCCCGCTGGGCCTCGGTCACGCTCTTCGTCTGCTGGCTCTCGCTCGTGCAGGTCGGAGCGCCGTTCCTCAACTTCCAGTGGGACCTCTTGCTGCTCGAGACCGCGGTGGTCTTCGCGTTCCTCGCCCCCAACGGCGTGCGGCCGTTGCTCTCGACGGCGCCGTGGCAAGAGCCGGGCAGGGCCGTGCGGTTCGCGACCGCCGTGCTCGCGTGCAAGGTGACGCTCGGCTCGGGCCTCGTGAAGCTCGCCAGCGGCGACGAGAGCTGGAGAGACCTCACCGCGCTCACGTACCACTGGTGGACGCAGCCGCTCCCGACGTGGACGAGCGTGCTCGCGCACCAGTGGCCGATGGGAGTTCAGAAGCTGCTCTGTGCGGTGATGTTCGTGCTCGAGCTGCCGATTCCGTTGCTCGCGCTCGGCCCACGACGTGCGCGGCTCATCGCTGCCGCCGGGTTGATGGCCATGCAGCTCGGCCTCATCGTGGCGGGCAACTACGCCTACTACAACGTGCTCACCTTCGTGCTCGCGCTGCCGTTGCTCGACGACGAGGCGCTGCGCGTGGGGCCGACGTGGGCGCCGACGAAATCGCCGCTGTGGAGCTGGGGCCTCGCCATCGCCTTCGCCGTGCTCTCGGTCACTTCTTTCTCGCGGCGCTTCGTGGCCGAGCCGCCGCTGCGCAGCGTGATGGACCGGCTCGACCCGCTCCACGTGGTGAACGCGTACGGCGCCTTCGCGGTGATGACGAAGACACGGCCCGAGATCATCGTCGAAGGCAGCGACGACGGCGTGACGTGGAAGGCCTACGAGTTTCCGTGGAAGCCTGGCCGCCTCGATCGCCGGCCCGACTTCGTCGCGCCATGGCAACCACGCCTCGACTGGCAGCTCTGGTTCGCTTCACTGGGAACGTGCCAGCAGAACCCGTGGTTCATCTCGTTTCAGTGGCACCTGCTCAAAGGCACGAAGCGCGTCGCCGCGCTGGTCGAGACCAACCCGTTCCCGACGCCACCGAAGTACGTGCGCTCCACGACCTGGGAGTACCGTTTCGCGCCGCTCTCGCAGCCAGGCGTCTGGTGGACCCGCTCCGAGACGGGCCCGTACTGCCCGCCGCTCGCGCTCGGTTCGAACGGCTTGTTGAGGCGAGCAGACGAGCTGTGACCCGCAGTTCGTGCGCTTGCGCCGATCGCACCGTCCGGCTACCTGCCTCACCGTGATGACTGACTCGCGAATCGAAGGTTGGGGTCGTACCTCCGTCGTCGGGCAGGAGCTGTTGCCAGACAACCTCGAGCAGTCCCCGGCGGTGCTCTTCCGCGGGCTGGGCCGAAGCTATGGCGACTCGTCGCTGCCGCCTTCTGCCAACCCCGTCGTCGTCAACACGACGCGCGCCAACCGCATGCTCGCGTTCGACTCGGCCACGGGCACGCTGCGCGCCGAAGCGGGCCTCTCGCTGCTCGACCTGCACCGCACGCTCCTTCCTCGCGGGTGGTTCGTGCCGGTGACGCCCGGGACGCAGTTCGTCACGCTCGGAGGCGCCGTCGCCGCCGACGTTCACGGCAAGAACCACCACGTCGATGGCTGCTTCGGCTCGCACGTGCGCCGCCTGAAGATGCGCGTGGCCGACGGCCGGGTCGTCGAGTGCGGCCCCGATCTCGAGCGTGAGCTCTTCCTCGCCACCGTCGGAGGCATGGGCCTCACCGGGCAGATCCTCGAGGTCGAGTTCCCGATGGTGCGCATCCCCACGCCGTGGATCTGGCAGGAGTCGGAGCGCGTCGGCGACATCGACGAGTACATCGAGAAGCTCAAGGCGTCGTCGGCGAAGTTCCCCATGACGGTGGGGTGGATCGACTGCCTCACGCCCGGCAGACACATGGGCCGCGGCATTCTCATGAAGGGCCGCTGGGCCCACTCGCACGAGGCGCCGTCGAAGTTCCCCAGCGAGCCGCCGAACCTGCGCTTCCCCATCGAAGCGCCCGAGTGGTTGCTCAACCCGCTCAGCATCAAGGCCTTCAACTTCGGCTTCTACTGGAAGCACCTGCAGAAGAAGCGTGAGGGCATCGTCGACCCGTTCTCGTACTTCTGGCCACTCGACTTCGTGAAGGACTGGAACCGCATGTACGGGCGGCGCGGCTTCACGCAGTACCAGTGCGTGCTGCCGAACGAAGCCGGCCCCGGCGCGGCGCGGCGCTTCCTCGAGGTGCTCACGAAGCGCGGTGGCGCCAGCTTCCTCTGCGTCATCAAGGACTGTGG
This sequence comes from Archangium sp., assembly GCA_016793585.1. The sequence continues at coordinate 10,126 of JAEUJR010001135.1, read as the reverse complement.
CCCCGAGAGCCCTGCGTTCCTCTCGTTCCCCAGGCCCGGCATCTCGGTCGCGCTCGACATCGCGATTCGCAACGACACGCAGTCGCTCATCGACGATCTGAACGAGCACGTCTTGAAAGAGGGCGGCCGCATCTACCTCGCGAAAGACACGTTCACGCGCCCCGAGCACTTCCGCGCGATGGAGGAGAAGCGGCTGCCGAAGTTCCTCGCGGCGCGCGAGAAGTGGGACCCGCAGCACCGCTTCCGCAGCGCCCAGTCCGTTCGCCTCTTCGGAGATGCCCCATGAAGCGCGTCGCGATTCTCGGAGCCACCCGCGGCATGGGCCGCTCCCTCGCCAGGCGCTTCGTCGAGCGTGGTGACTTCGTCGCCGTGCTCGGGCGCGGTGAAGACGAGGTGAAGCGCAGCGTGGCCGATCTCGAGGCCCGCGGTGTTCCCGGCACGCGTGTCATCGGCGTCGCCTGCGATCTCGAGAAGCCCGAGTCGTTCAAGCCCGCGCTCGAAGCGGTCGAGCAGCGCCTCGACGGCCTCGACACCGTCGTCGTCACGGCCGGCGCCTTCGCGACGCAGGAGCAGCTCGAGCGTGACCCCTCCCTCGCGGCGAAGGTGCTCACCCTCGACTTCGCGAACACCGTGCTCTTCTGCGAAGAGGCGCGAAAGAAGCTGCTCATGCGTGGTGGAGGAACGCTGTGCGCCTTCTCGTCGGTCGCGGGTGATCGCGGCCGCTCGCCGATCATCATGTACGGCGCTGCCAAGGCCGGCCTCTCGGCGTACCTCGAAGGGCTCGATCACAAGTACCGCAAGGAGGGCCTCGTCACCGTCTGCGTGAAGCCGGGCTTCGTGCGTACGGGCATGACCGAAGGGCTCAAGGCGCCGCCGTTCGCCGGAGAGCCCGAGGCCGTCGCCGAGGTGGTGATCGCCGGCATCGACGAAGGCACGCCCGTCGTCTACGCGCCGCCCATCTGGCGTGCGGTGATGACGGCCATCAAAGCGATGCCCCGCTTCGTCATGCGGCGCGTGAAGTTCTGATCACTTCTTCCGCTCGCGCACGACCAGCACGGGGCAGGGCGCGTGGTGCACGACGCGATCGCTGACCGAGCCCATCAACCACCGCGTGCCAGGCGTGAGGCCGCGAGCGCCCACCACGATCAGGTCGACGCTCAGCCGCTCGGCCAGCTCGCAGATGACGTCGGCCGGCGCGCCCAGCTCGACGCGCGTCTCGACCGCCACCCCCTGCGCTTCGTTCGCGAGCGACTTCAGCTCAGCGCGGGCACGCTCGAGATCGGCGTCGGTTCTCGGCGGAGACGTCATCACGTAACCAGAGAGCGGGCCGACGGGAATGACCGGAGGCGACTCCAGCACGTACGCCAGCGTCACCTTCGCGCCCGTCTGCCGCGCGAGCCCGAAGCCCTGGTTCGCTGCGTGGTGAGACGAGGAAGAACCGTCGACCGCGATGAGCAGGTGTTGGACCATGCGGGGTGGGTGAGCATCGCCCGTGCCGCGTGGCTGCCTGCCCTTAGCACCGCTTCATTGGTGCAAATCAAGGCACCGCCGCGCAAGGCTTGCGGCAGCCCCTGATCCAACGGCTCCGTTCTGCGCTTCAGGTGCGCATCATCACTTCGTCGGGAATGGCGAGGTCGTTCGGCGAACGTTCGGCCGCGACGTCGATCGCCACCGTGCCCCCGTCGAAGACGACGTCTTGCGCGCCCTGCACGTCGAGCACGTGAACGACGTCGGTGCCGCACTCGTGACAGGTGCGCCGTACGCCTTCGCCGGGAGCCAGCGCGTCCCATCGGCCGGGGCAGCGACCACCGGTCACCAATGGGCAGGCTTCGATGTCGGCCCTCGAGCGCTCTGCCACGCGCGCCGGCCCGAGCTCGGCGCTCACGAGCCCCAACGTCTGTCGCAGGGTGGAGCGCTCGGGCTCGAAGGCGCGCGCCACGTGACACTCGAGCCGAACCCAGCGGGCCTCGAGATCGAGCCCCTGCTCTTCGAGCTCGTCGGCGCGCACGAGGCGGCCCTCGTCGGTGTCGGGAGTCGGCGCCGAGTGCTCGCCCGTGAGCAGCCGCTTCACCAGCCGCGCCCAGGTGACGTCGGTGCCAGCGGGGGCGAACGGCGCGAGCTGCGCGCCCAGCTGCTGAAGTGAGGGGCGTTGCTCGGGGCTGCGCGCGGTCGCGCTCGCGAGCAGGGCCTGCAGCGTCACTGGCACGTCGCTGCGCAGCTGGGCGAGCGGGCGGCTCCACTCGTTCTGCATGATGGCTCGCAGCGTCTCGAACACGTTCTCGCGCTCCCACGGTGACTGGCCGGTGAGCAGGCCCACCACGACCGCGCCCACGCTGAACACGCTCGTGCGCGCGTCGAGCGGCTGGCCCTGAATGAGCTCGGGTGAGAGCCAGGCCGCCGCGCGTGGGAGAGGCAGCTGCCCCCTTCGCCCGAGCGCCTTTCGCTGCGCGTCGAGCACCCGCACGCCGTCGTTGCCCAGGCGCAGCAACGCGGGGTCGCCGTGGCCGAGGTCAACGCCGCTGGTGCGCAGCTGCCCCGCGAGCACGACGCCCACCGTCACCGCCTCTTCGAGGGCGAGGCGTTGCGGGCCGTGCAGCTCCGACAACGCGATGGGCAGCATCAGCGCGAGGTGCCCCTGGTGAGCTTCACGGTGCCGCTCCAGTCGACACCCCCGTCGATGCGCAGGGTGGCGTCGGTGAAGCCCGCGCGCCTCAGCACGATGGTGGTGACGCCGCCCGGCATGTTGTCGCCTGCCCAGGGCGTCTCGCCGACCCGTGTCCCGCCCAGCAGCACCGTCGCGCCGCTGGGCACCGAGTCGATGAAGAGCGCGCCCGCAGGCCCGCCCTTCGTGCCCTGCTTCAGCTTCGTCACGCCCAGCGCTGTGCCGGTCAGCAGCACCGCCACGCCCAACGCGACCAGCACGCGGCGCCACGGGAATGGGGGCGGCGGCGGCGCAGGCGCAGCGACATCACCCGGCCGCTCGACGGCGACGGCGATGGGCTGCAGCTCGAGCGCTCCGAAGCGGTGCTCGCGCCCCTCGTCGACGCTCGCCCCCGCGACCGACTTCGCCACCGGCTCGCGCGAGAACGTGAACTCCTCCTGGCCCGGCGTGACCGGCGGCGGCGCTGGCGTGGGCGTCGGCGTGGGCGGCCGGGCGTCGACCGCGTGCAGGGTTCCATCGCTCGAGAGCTCGGCGACGGGTTCGAACGTGCTCGGCTCCTGCGTGAGCGGGTCGAACACGGTGCGCGGCTGCGGCACGTCAGAGAGCGACGGCGTGCCCGTGGAGCTCACCGTGTGCGGCTCGATGTCCAGCGAGGTGAGCAGCCCACCGAGGTCGGAGGAGCGCACCGGGCTGCCCGACCACGACACGAAGTCTTCGAGCCGTTCGCTCAGCTCATGCGCGGTGCGGAAGCGCGCCTCGGGCTCGCGCGCGAGGCAACGGCTGATCAGCTCCGACAGCGCGAAGGGAGCGCCGGGCTTCACCGCCTCGAGCCTTCGCGGCTCGCGCTGAACGGTCGCCGCGGCCAGCTCGACGCCCGTCTCGGCCACGAACGGCAGCTCCCCCGTCAACAGCTCGAACAGCGTCACGCCGACAGCCCACACGTCGGCCTGGCGGGTGACGGGGTGGCCCATGATCTGCTCGGGCGCGGCGTAGCCGAGCTTTCCCCGGAAGGTGTCGGCCGCGGTGAGCTGCACCTCGCGCTCGATGCGGGCGATGCCGAAGTCGGCCACCTTCACCGCGCCCGACCGGGCCAGCAGAATGTTCTCGGGGCTGATGTCGCGGTGCACGAGGTTGAGCGGCTGGCCCTGCTCGTTCTTCAGCTCGTGCGCCGAGTGCAGGCCCTCGCAGACCAGCGCCATCAGCTTGGCCGCCATGCGCGCCTCGAGCACCTTCCCCGCGCGCACCGCCCTGACGACCTGGCGAAGGCTCGTGCCGTCGATGAGCTCCATCACCAGCACCAGCGAGCCGTCGGCTTCACGCCCGAAGTCGAAGACCTGCAGCAGGTTCGGGTGATCGAGCCGCGCCGCCAGCCGGGCCTCCGTCTTGAAGAGCTCCTCGACCGTCGAGTCGCCGGCGAGCTGCGGCAAAATGCGCTTCACCACGACCTGCTTCTCGAAGCCGCTCGGGCCCGAGGCGCGTGCGAGCCAGACCTCGGCCATGCCGCCAGCCCCCAGCTTGCGCTGCAGCTCGTACCGACCCAGGACCATGGTCATCGGGGTGATCTCCTGAGCGTGACCGACAGGTGGGCCTCGCGGGCGCCGGGCAACACCACCTTGCCGGGCTGGTGGCCGGGCAGGGTGAGCGTGAGCTCGGTGTCGGTGAGGAACGTGTTGTTGCCGGCCCAGGGCGTGATGCCGACGACGCCGGTCGCGGTACGAATGGTCGCGCCCGATGGCTCGCTCTCGATGACGACCGGTGGGCCAGAGAGCTCGGCCGGCAGCGCCTCGCGCACCGCCGTGGGCAGCTCGACGGCGGGCAGCCGGGCCGTCGTCTGGGGCAGCAGCATGGCCGCCGCCGCGATGCCGAGGCCTGCGACGACGAAGCCCACCAGCACGGCGGGCAGCCAGCGCCGGCGTTCGGGTTCAGGCCGATAGGCGGTCGGCGCCGAGTACGCGCGCGGCGGCGGGCGGCTGGCGAGCTCGAGCGGCTGCTCGGAGGCCGTTTCGACGAGGGCCGAGGCCTCGGGCTGCCCCCGGCCTTCGAGCGTACCGTCGGCGCGCAGCGCTGGCCCCTGAGGGAACTCCGGCTCGTCGCTCACCGCCCGCACCATGCCTCAAACTGGGTCGGAATCGACAGCCGACCCGCGTGACGACTCACCCTCGACGAACGATCGTCATCGGTTGGCGTTGGTACGACGTGTGGATTGACCGGTGCCATGCCCTTTCAAATCGCCCTCGATCGCCCCTCACTGACCATCGCGACGTCTGGTTCGTTCGTCGTCGTTCGCTTCGGCGCCACCACCGTCGCCGACCTCGATCAGATGCTCAAAGTGCAGCTCGACGTCGTCAAACGGTACGGCCACCTCACCACGCTCTCGCTGGTGCCCGTGACCGGTGAGACGACCAAGGTCTCTGACGAGGTGAAGCAGAAGTCGGTCGAGATCACGCGCGCCATCGGCAAGCAGCAGCTCGGCTCTGCGACCGTGATTCTCGGCACCGGCATCGGCTCGACGATTCTTCGCACCTTCATGACGGGCTTCAACCTGCTCGCGAAGAACCCGTTCCCCCAGAAGACGTTCTCTGACGTTCGCGAGGCGCACGCCTGGTTGTCGGGTCTGCCCAATCAGGACGACGACGTGAAGAAGGCAAAGGTCGACGAGCTTCTGGCCACCTTCAAGCTGGCGTCGACGGCGAAGGCGGCTTGATCGTCTTGTCGGCGAGCTCGCGCAAGAGCTCCCAGTTGAAGATGCCCGTGCGGTGCATGTCGCCGAAGGTGAAGGTGATGGCGTAGTTCCCGACGGGCGCGATCTCGATCACCTTCATGTCGACGGGGATCTGCTCGACGTCGTAGGTGCGCTTGCCGCTCCACTCCTCGACGCACTCGGCGCACGGGCAGTACTGCCGCAGCAGCCGCGCGGGCACCGTGTGGCTCGCCCCGTCGCTCCACACGAGCGCGATCGTCTTCTGATCGGCCGACAGCTCGAGGCTGGTGGCGGTCGCGGCCTTCGGTTTGGCGGGCTTGATGCTGTCCCAGAAGCTCACAAAGACTCCTCTTCGACCAGCGTGACGATGGCGTAGGCGAGCCGTTCGACGAAGCCCTCGACGAGCACCGCTGGCCTCGGCGTCTCGTCGGCGAACAGACCCTCTTCGTACTGCACGTCGAGCGCGAACGGCTGACGCCGCGACCTGAGCCCCGACAGGTTCACCGCGAAGTCGGGCTGGGTGGCGTACTTCACCAGCCGCTGCTGCAGCGCCTTCGGCTCGATCGCGACCTTCTCGAGCTGCCCCGAGATGCGCTGCGTCTCTTCGACCGGGAACGCAGTGAAGATCTGCAGCGGCAGAATGACGAGGCCGAACGCGAAGGCGGCGTTCTTGAGCGGCCGATCGCTCTCGACCACTTCGTTGCCGTCGAGCAGCGTGCGAATCACCACCGCGTTCCGGGTGATGGTGGGCGCCGCGCCGGGGGCGACGATGGTCCAATGCGGGCGCAGCGCAGCCACCGCCGGCAGCAACCGCTCGTGAATCGCTGCCAGAATGCTCGGCCTGCCGAAGAGCGGCTTCTGCGTCGTCGTCTGCGTCACGACCACCGGCTGGCTCGCCCCCAGGGGGGACACCGACTGGCCGATCGGTGAGGCCAGCGTGCTCGAGCCCGTCACGGCGTCGACGAACTCGGTGCGGGTCGACGTCTTCCACTCGGCGCGCTCGAACAGGGGCTCGATGACGACGATGCGCGGAGGCCCCGCCTCGATGGGGTCCATGGGAGGGCGCGGCCCGATGAGGTGCGCGGTGGCACAACCCAGAGACGGCAACGCCAACAGGCACGCGACCCAAACCGGCTTCATCGAGTGCACGTATACGCCTGAAACCGCACGATGTCGGAAACGGATTGGAGCCTCACTCCACAACGTGACGAAGCCTCACTCAGGCAGGTGTGCCGTGAGTGGAAAGTTCCACGCTCTTGTCAGTGCTCAAGGGAAAGGCGCATGGTGTCGCACATGCCGATGGGGGGCGTGAGATTCATGGACTGGCGTTCGAAGTTTCCGTTCACAGCCAAGAAGCGCCCAGAGCTGACGCTGCTCCCAGAGCAGCTGACGCAGCTGGCCCGCGTGTGCCTCGACGTGCAGGAGCGCGCCATCGACGCGCTGTCGACCGTCGGGGTCAACCAGAAGCAGGGCACGCAGCTTCGGCACCAGCTCTTCCTGACGTGGATCGTGACGTACCACGTGACGCAGCAGGAGAACGGCGTCGAGCACCGCCTCGCCATCAACCACGACGGCACCATTCCCCCCGAGTTTCGTGAGTCGATTCTCAAAGACGCGCTGCGCCTGCTCGCCTTCTGCGTTCGCGTCTCGCGCCTGATGACGACGGCTCCGTTCGACGTCGAGGTCAGCGGCGTTGGCGTGCGGCGCGTGCTCCTGCCCGATCAGACGAAGAAGCTGAAGCGCTCGCCCGATCTGGTGCCGTCAGCCGAGGCGCTCTCTGCGCTGTGGACGGCGGCGTGCAGTGAAGCGGGCCCGCTCGAGTCGAAGCTGAACGAAGCGCCGTTCTCGTCGTCGCCGTCGTCGCTGCGTCCCGCGCCAGGGTGAGCCTCGACGAGCTGTCGTTTCGGCTGCGCAGCGCGTTCTCGTTCTCGCTCCCGGCCTTCAAGCGCACCCTTCCGTTCGAAGCGCTGAACCTGAAAGGCCCAGCTCGCGAGCGCGCCGTGCACCTTCGCGACGCGCACGACGTCTCGGCCTGGAGCGGCTGCTGCAACGCCCAGGACTGGCACGAGAGTTTGTATGCGCTCGACGTGCTCTCGCGGCTCCTTCCACCCTCCTTGCCCGAAGGCCGCGGGCTCGAGGTCGGCGCGAAGAACGGTAGCATGTTGCCCGGCTTCGTGACGGCCGTGCGGCGCGGCTGCGATGCGGTCGAGCTCGACGCGCATCGCCGCTACCTCTGGGGCAGCACCCGGCGGGTCTACGGCGAAGCGATGGCGAGCGCGTTTCCCGAGTGCCGATTCATCGCAGGAGACGTGCGTTCGTTGTCGGGGCCGTGGGCCGTCGTGACGTGGTGGCTGCCGTTTCTGACCGCGACGCCGCTCGAGGCCTGGGGCCTGCCGGCTCGATTCCTCGCGCCCCTCGAGCTGCTGACGCACGTGTGCTCGCGCGTCGTTCCCGGGGGCGTCGTCTTCATCGTGAACCAGGGCGAAGCCGAGCACGAGCTGCAGGGCCGGCTCTTTCGTGAGGCGAAGCTCGAGGCCCGGTCGCTGGGAAGAATCGAGTCGGTCTTGTCGCCCTTCATCAAGCCGCGCTTCGGGTGGCTGTGGCGGCGCGGGGCGTGAACGCTAGACGAGTCGCCGGTGCTGCAGCGCTGGCAGGTTGCGGCGCAGCTTCGTGAGCAGGGCCTCATCGAACTCGGCCATCGCCAGCCCTTCGCCTTCGCTGGCGCGCGCAGTGACGAGCCCCCACGGGTCGACGATCATCGCGTGCCCCCACGTCATTCGATCCTTCGGGTGCCTGCCTTGTTGCGCGGGCGCGATGACGTAGGCCTGGTTCTCGATGGCCCGGGCGCGCAGCAGCACCTCCCAGTGGTCTTTTCCCGTCGCCAGGGTGAACGCGGCTGGCACGGTCAGCAGCACGGCGCCCGCCTCGGAGTGTCTGCGGTACAGCTCCGGGAAACGCAGGTCGTAGCAGACCGACAGGCCGACCTTGCCGAACGGAGCGCTGGCCACGACGACCTCGGTGCCGGGCGCGACGGCGGCTGACTCGCGGTACGTCTGGCCGTCTCCGACCTCGACGTCGAACAGGTGCATCTTGCGGTAGGTGCCCAGCCGCGCACCGTCGGGCCCGAACAGCACCGACGTGTTGAAGAGCCGGCCGCCGGGCGCGCCGCCCTCGAGCATTGAGCCCGCGAGCAGGGTGACGCTCAGCTCCTTCGCCAGCGCCTGCAGCGTGCTCAGCGTCGGCCCCTCGAGCGACTCCGCGTTCTGGTCGCGCTCGGGTTCGGGGCCCATCCACGCGAAGTTCTCGGGCAGGCCGATGAACTCGGCGCCGCGCCGGGCGGCCTTGCGAATGAGCGCCGTCGCAGTCGCGAGGTTCTGCGCTTTGTCGGCCCCGCTGGTCATCTGAACGGCAGCAAGCAGCGTCATGGCGGCCACTTACCAGTTCTCGAAGGGCTGGTTTACATCGCCCCACCTGATGACGTAGGAGGCCCCGTCACTTTTCGGCAGTTCTCGAAAGTGGGCCTGGTGGCCCACTTTGCATTTCTGGGGGTCGTTTCCTTGGGCGAGAAGCAGAACCAGACGATTGAAGAGCGCGCACGCAAGGTGTGTGAGCCGCTCATTGCCGCCGAAGGCCTCGAGCTGCTCGACCTCGAGTTCGTGCGCGAGCACAACGAGTGGATTCTGCGGCTCTTCATCGACAACCCGAACGGTGGCGTGGGCGTCGACGAGTGCCAGAAGGCCAGCAGCGCGGTCGACACCGCCCTCGACGTCGAAGACTTCATCACCCAGGCGTACTCCCTCGAGGTCTCGAGCCCTGGCGTCAACCGCCCGCTCAAGAAGCCCGAGCACTTCAAGCGCGTCATCGGCCAGAAGGTGCGCATCAAGACGTACGGCCCGTTCGGCGAGCCGCCACGAAAGAACTTTCTCGGAGCGCTCAAAGAGGCGTCTGCCGAGACCGTCGCCGTCGAGGTCGAAGGCGCCGGCGTCTTCACGATTCCCCTGAAGGACATCGCGAAGGCCAACCTCGAGTTCGAGTTCACCTGACGTTCAAGCAGTCGTTTCGCAGCAACACACGCAGTGCACATACAGGCCATCACCCGATGGCCGCGGACAAGGAAGACACATGACGCCCGGAGCCCCCGTTCAGCTCGATGACATCCTCACGCAGGTCGCGAAGGACAAAGGAATCGACAAGTCGATTCTCATCGCGACGCTCGAAGACGCCATCGCGACCGCCGCCAAGAAGCACTTCGGCCAGGACCGCCGCCTGACGGCTCGCTACGAGCAGGTCGACGTCGTGAACGAGAAGGGCGAAGCGACTGGCCGCAAGAAGTGGAAGGTCAGCCTCTACCAGACGATCACGATCGTCGAGCAGGTCGTCGACCCCATCGAGGCGGTCAACCAGTTCCCCGTCGAGCAGTCGGCGCGCCTCACCGGCGACGGCCCGCTCAACGCCGGCGACGAGCTCGACTTCCAGATCTTCTACGACGACGAAGACGCGCAGCAGGCCCGCGCGCAGGACGAGCAGTACGGTGACGTGCTCGGCCTCAAGACCTTCCGCCGTGGCTTCGGCCGCATCGCCGCGCAGACCGCCAAGCAGGTGCTCCTGCAGCGCACGCGCGATGTCGAGCGCGAGAACGTCTACAACGAGTACAAGGATCGCAAGGGCGAGATCGTGACCGGCATCGCCCGCCGCCTCGAGCGCGGCAACCTCATCGTCGACCTCGGTCGCGCCGAGGCCGTGCTGCCCGTTCGTGAGCAGGT
>JAEUJR010001074.1 GCA_016793585.1 Archangium sp. | reverse complement strand
CGCCCCCAAAAGAGAGACAGGTCGGACGAACTGCCGACCTGTCCCGTGAGCCCTGAAGGGGAGGGGGGGACTCCAGGGCCCAACGTCGATGTGGTGCCTCAACGACAACCGGGTTCCCGCTGCTCCATTCCCGGCACGGCTTAAGCAGTACAGTAACGGTTCCGAAGGGCATCAGCAACCCGGCGTCAAGTGAAAAACGAACCGATCGAGCAGGAAGCGTTCCAACAGGGCTTCGAGCGCCAGCTTTCCAAGGCGTTTCGAGGGGTTGGGCGCGCGCTGTTCGCGGTGTCGGGAGGCACGGACTCGATGGCGCTGGCGGAAGCGGGAGCACGCCTGAAGCTGTCGTTCGAAGTGGCCTCGTTCGATCACGGCCTGCGTGCGGAGGCGGGCGCTGAGGTCGAGGTCGTTCGGGCGTGGGCGGCGAAGCAGGGGGTGCCGTTTCACACGCGGGCGCTGGGCCTGCTTCCAGGCGCTGGGCTCGAGGCCCGCGCGCGAGCGGCCCGGTACGACGCGCTTCACGAGATCGCACGCGAACGAGGCCTGACGACCATCGTGACGGCTCACACCGCCAGCGATCAGGCCGAGACGGTGCTCATGCGGCTGACGCGAGGGGCGGCCGGCCGAGGCGCGAGGGGGGTGCAGGCTCAGCGTGACGACGGGCTGTTGAGGCCGCTGCTGTTCGCGACCCGCGCCGACACCGAGCGCTACGTGCGCGAGCTGGCCGTCAGCGTCGCGAAAGATCCCATGAATGACGATCGCTCGTTCCTTCGCGTTCGGCTGCGCCACGAGGTGTTGCCGGCGCTCGAGCAGGCCGTCGGGCCCCACGCCATTCCCGCCATGGCGCGCTTCGCCCGCTACGCCGCAGAAGACGACGCGTGGCTCGAGGCCGAAGCGGCCATCGCGTTCGAGCGCACTCGCACCAGCCTGGGCCTCGACCGTCTGGCGTTTCGCTCGTTGGGAAGGCCGATTCGCCGACGCGTTCTGGCGCTGTGGTTCGAGACCCTGGCGCTGCCGGTCGACGCTCACCACCTCGAAGACGCGCTCGAGGCCATCGACGAAGGCCGCACCGCCACGCTTCCAAACGACCGGGTCTTGATCGTCGAGCGGTCGGCCCTGTCCGTCTGCGCAGCTCCCGCCCGAACTTCACGGAACTTCATCGAGTGATGACGGGCGCTCGCAGAAGTGATGGGTTATAACGAACCTGTTCCCGACGGCCCGACTATCAAGGCCACCACCGCGAATCGAAAGGCGTTCTCAACCGTGCGCTCGAGCTACAAGACCCTCATCCTCTGGGTCGTCCTGATCTTCCTGTTCGTCGGGTTCTACAAGATCTTCCAGACCACCCAACGCGACGAGAAAGAGCTCTCGTTCGCCGAGTTCCAGGACGCGGTGGAGCAGGGGAACATCACCAAGGTCGAGATCAAGGGCAGCCGCTACGAAGGCACCCTGGCCAACACCAACGAGAAGTTCCGCACGATGGGCCCCGCGGCCGACGCGCGCATTCTCGAGCAGCTGCGTACGAAGAAGGTGAACTACACCTTCGTGCCGACCGACGAGAACGGCTTCTGGATCGGCATGCTGACCCAGTTCATTCCGATTCTGATTCTGTTCCTGTTCTTCCTCTTCTTCATGCGCCAGCTCCAGGGCACCGGCGGCAAGGCGATGACGTTCGGGAAGTCCAAGGCCAAGCTCCTCTCGGAGTCGCACAACAAGATCACCTTCGCCGACGTCGCAGGCATCGACGAGTGCAAGGAAGAGCTCGAAGAGATCATCGCCTTCCTGAAAGACCCGAAGAAGTTCACCAAGCTCGGCGGTCGCATTCCGAAGGGCGTGCTGATGATGGGCTCGCCTGGCACGGGCAAGACGCTGCTCGCCAAGGCGGTCGCTGGTGAAGCTGGTGTGCCGTTCTTCAGCATCTCGGGCTCGGACTTCGTCGAGATGTTCGTGGGCGTCGGCGCCAGCCGCGTTCGCGACCTCTTCGAGCAGGGCAAGAAGAACGCTCCCTGCATCATCTTCATCGACGAGATCGACGCGG
>JAEUJR010001066.1 GCA_016793585.1 Archangium sp. | reverse complement strand
CAGCGTCTTGCCGTCGTCCGTGTACGCCACCCACACCGAGCAGCCGCAGCCACAGCCGCAGCCGCCGCCCTCTTCCTTCGGGGTACCGCACGAGGGGTCGAGGCACTCAGGGTTGGTCGAGTTGGCCAGCTGCGCGAACGCCGGCACCGACAACATCGTCGTTGCAGCGGCGAGGAGGAGGAATCGGTTCTTCATGGGGTGCGTCTCCGGTTGGGGTTGAGTCCGGGAGGACGCATCTTCAAAAGCCGATCCAATGCCACAGGGGGCAGAACTGGCTTTTGATTCAACAGCTTACGACGATGGCCCCGCTCGAGCGACCGAGGGGTGGGGAGCGGATCCCACACGCGATCTGCGGAGTGGGCTCCACACCACCGAGATTCCCTGAAGCTCGAACAACCTTCCCGACTCCGATTTCTTTCCGCGTTTTCAGCGGGTGAAGGCTGCCCGAACGGAGGCCTCGACGGCGGCAGAGGTGCGGAAGAAGCGTGCCTTCACCGCCACGAGCCGGGGAAGGCTGGAGCGCCGCTCGAGCAGGGTGTGCGCCGAAGCGTCGTCGATGACGAGCAGCTCGAGGCGCTCCAGGTGGTTTGCAAACGGCGCGTCGGCGATGGCCTCGACGAGCTGCGAGGTGATGGGCGCTTCGATGAAGAGCCGGCGCAGCGACGGTGTATGGCAACGCTCGCGAACCCAGCGCGTGAGCGGCGGCGTGGAATCGAAGCGGGTGCGCAGCGTGAGCTCGACGAGGCGGGGCGCATCGAGGGCGCCGAGCAGACACGGCGGAGCGCCCTCCCAATCGTTGAACCACACCCGCAACGACTCGAGGCGACCGTGCCGAAGGTCGTCGAAGACACTCACGCCGAACAGCCGTGCGTGCTCGAGCCGCGTGAGCTTCGAGAGCATCACGCCCGGCGCGAAGGTGCCCATGCCCTCCACCGAGATCTCGAGTGACCGCAGCGGCGGGAGCGAGAGCGAGAGCACGTCGCACACCGCGCTCACCTCGGCCTCGTCGTCTGCGAGTCGAAGGTCGAGGCCCGCCAACGCCATGGCGAGCGGCGAGTCGAGGAGCGCTCGAAGCACCTGGTGGCCAGTGGCCTCGCGGAGGAAGCGCACGCGCTCGAAGTGGCCTGCACGCCAGGTGACGTCGAGCACACCGGCGTCGAGCGCCTGCCACACCACATCGGAGCCCAGCTGCGCGCGGCGTTTGTCACGCAGCAACCGCTCCGCCCGGCGCTTGCCGGCGAGGGCGAGCGCGATGAGCTGGCCACGCACGTCTCCACGCGACTCGAGCTGATCAGCGTAGACAGCCCAGCGCTGATCATCGCCGGGGGCCTCACGAATCGCCTCGATGAGCGCGCGCTCCTCCACGAAGCGACTGTGCCACGCATTGCCGACAGCGTCGCAGTTGCCACTGACTTGCGAAAAGAGCGCCGACTGGCTATTGCGCCCGGCATGCAGTCGCCCTCGCCCGTCGCCGCGCCGCGTTCGTCAGACCTCGTGGGGACGGCGCTCTCGGGCCTCTGCATGGTGCACTGCGTGTCGACGCCGGGCCTGCTGGCGGTCGCGCCTGCGGCGGCCTCGGTGCTCGGCGGCTTTCACCCGGTGCTGCTGGTCGCCGTGCTCGCCGTCGCGGTCACCTCGTTCGCGCCGGGCTTTCGGTCGCACCGCGACGTCGGGGTCGTCGGGCTTGCCCTCGGTGGAATCGCCCTGCTCGCCACCGCCGCCTTCGCCTTCGACGAGAGCGTCGCCGAGACGGTGCTCAGCCTCGGTGGCGCGGCTGCGATGATGGCGGCGCACCTGCGCAACCGCTCGTTGCTGCGCGCGGCCTGAGCCACGTTCGTTCTCGAAAGACGACGAACGCGCGCGGGCGTATGTCGCGCCTCGCAGCGCTTTCTTTCCCCACGACGGAGACCTTCCATGACGATGACGCGACGTGATGCGGTGACGATGGCAGCCGGTGGTGCAGCGGTGCTGAGCCTGACGGCCCTGGCCCAGGGCAAGGGCACGACGCCTCCGCCCGCGGCGAAAGATGCCAAGCCCGAAGCGAAGGCCGCGTGGGTCATCAACGACGCGCTGCTGGCCGCCGCGCTCGACTGCATCAAGGCGGGCGAAGCGTGCCTCGACCACTGCGTGCGCACGCTCTCGACGGGCGACAAGTCGATGGCCGAGTGCGCGGGCACGGTGCGCGCGATGCTGCCGATGTGCCACGCCGTGGCCGACCTCACGCGCCTCAACTCGGCCCACCTCAAGGCCCTCGCGGCGGTCTGCGCGAAGGTGTGCCGCGACTGTGAAGCGGCTTGCAAGAAGCACCAGAACCACCACGCCGAGTGCAAGGCGTGCATGGAGAGCTGTCAGAAGTGTGCGGCCGAGTGCGAAAAAGCGGCCGCCTGACGAGCGGTTGAGGGCGCAGGCAGGGTGGGTGAATAGGAGTGACGGGTTCACGGTCGAAGGGGCCATGAACGCTCGAATCCTCACCCTTCTCGCCGTGCTCGCCGCTCCTGCCGCCTTCGCCCAGTACCACGGCGCCGTCGCCGTGCAGCCGGCCCCGATGCCAGCGGTGGTTCAGCAGCCGTGCGGCCCCCAGCCCGCGCCGGTGAACAACTCGGGCCGCTGGGAGCTGCGCACCACGCAGCGTTACGTGCCCGGCTTCACGCAGCAGGTCTACGTGGCCGGGCAGTGCCGCGTCGGCCACCGCGGCCGTCAGTTCTGCGAGCCTGGCCGGTACGTCACCACGCAGACCGCCGGCCACTACGAGTCGCAGCAGAACTGGGTCTGGGTGGCGTACGACCGCTCCGACTACGGCCGTCACGAGCGCCGTGAAGAGCACCGCCGCTACGGCCGCAGCTCGCGCGTCGAGTTCAACGTCGGCTTCCGCTGAACGAAGGGGAAGCGACACGACGTGCCCCGGGGCTCCGTGACGAACGGGGCCCCGAGTCGTTTCGGGGGCCCTGGCTCACCACGCTCCAACTGACGCGTTGGAGCAGCAGGCATGGTCCGCTACACAGCGACCGTGCTCACCTGGTTCACCGCCCGCGCCGAACGAGAGGCTGCAGCCGCAGCGAGCTCGAAGCAGAGCGCCCGTCAGGCCGAGCTCACCTCTCGCTCACGAGAGACCTTCGATGCGGCCGAACAGCTCTCGTTCACGGCCGGCCGTGAGCTGGCCCGCGCGACGCTTCACCAGCAGGGGCTGGCGCTCGCGCTCGCGGCCTACGCCGACGTTCCCGCCAGCTACTCGACCGCCTCGGTGCTGGCGACGTTGCCGCCAGGCGCGCCCCGCTTCGTCACCGACGCTGCCGCGCTGGTGGAGCAGCAGTCGACCGACGTCGCGACGCTGCGCAGGCTGCACGCCGAGCTGCTCGACGTGGTGGAGCGACCGGCGCGGTTGATGGCGAGCGCGCGGCAGCTGCCCTGGGTACGGTCGCTGCGCGTCGTGGTGGGGCTGGTGCTGGTGGCCGCCCTCGGCCCTGGCGTGCTGACCTGGCTGCGGGCTCCGCGGAACCTCGCGCGTCACGCCGAGTGGAAGACCTCGAGCAGCCCGTACACCTGCCACCCGAGCCATCACGAGTGCGCCGGCGTTCGCACCGACATCTTCTTCATCACCGCGCCCGAGGCCAACCCGTGGATTCAGTACGACCTCGGCGAGGCCCAGGCGGTCTCGGGGCTCACCGTCGTGAACCGCCTCGACGAGCTGCAGGAGCGGGCCGTGCCCCTCGTCGTCGAGGTCGGTGACGACGGCCTCACGTGGCGAGAGGTGGCGCGGCAGCCGGCCGCCTTCAGCACGTGGGAGCCGCGATTCACCACCACGACCGCCCGCTACGTGCGCCTGCGCACCGACCGGACGACGACGCTCCACCTCGAGCGCGTCGAAGTGCACCCGTGAAGTCCCCTGGCTGGCGCGCGTGGGTGGCCCTCGCCGCCCTGGTGGGGGCGGTGCTGCAGCTGGTGCCGTTCTTCACCGAGATTTTCCCCTTCGAGCGGTGGCTGCTGCCGCGCGTGATGACGGCGTGGGTGGGCGCGCTCGTCTTTGCGGCTGCGTCGTTCAGCGTCGGCCTCAAGCTGCTCTCGTTCGTGCCCGGGCCGCGGCGTGATGGGCACCTCGCGCTCTCGTTCGCGACGGGCGGGCTCGCCTTCGGGTTGGGGCTCGCGCTGGTGGGCCACCTGCACCTCTTCGGGCCCACGACGTTCTGGCTCTACCCCGCGCTGCTCTTGCTGAGCGGGCACCAGCAGCTCGTGGAGGAGCTCGACCGCCTCTGGCGCGCCCGGCCCGTGCTGGCGGCCTGGGAGTGGCTCGTGCTGCTCCTCGGGCTGGTGGCGCTCGGCGTCGCGGTGCTGCCGACGTTGTCGCCGACGAACCTGAACTACGACGCGCGCTGGTACCACCTGGGCATCGCCGAGCGGTACGTCGCGGCGGGGGGCATCGAACCCAGCCCCGAGGGCGCGCTGGTGCTCACGTCTCCGCATCTGGCGAGCCTGTTCGCGACCTGGGCCTTCCTTCGGCCGGGCACCCTCTTCGACCGCGTGGCGCTCGCGCAGCAGCTCGAGGTGGTAGCGTTTCTTGGAACGCTCGCGACGATGCCTGCGCTCGTGCGCGTCCTCTCCCCGTCGCTCACGCGCGTGGGCTCCCGCTGGGCGTGGGTGATGGTGCTGCTGTTCCCCTCGCTCTACGTCTACGACACGGGCCTCATGGGCGGCGCTGACCACGTGGCCGCGTGGTGGGTGGCCAGCTCGGTGCTCGCGTGGGTGCACGCCTTTCGCCGCGGCGATGCGGCGAGCTGGGCGCTGGTGGCGGCGCAGGTCGGTGGCGTCGTGCTGACGAAGTACACGGCGGCCTTCTTCGTCGTGCCCATGCTGGTGGGCGTGACGGGCGGCATCGTCGTCGCGTGCGTGAGGCGCTCGGTGCGCCAGGTGTGGCCGCCCATGCTGGTCGCGCTCGCGACGGGCCTGCTGGTGACCACACCGCTCTGGCTGCGAAACCTCATCTGGTACCACAACCCGCTCTACCCCTTCGCTGGCGAGCTCTGGCCGTCGACCCCGTGGACGCAGGACAGCGGCGCCTGGGCCGCGCGCTTCAGCCTCGAGGCGTGGGCTGCCCAACCGGCCTCGTTCAGCGCGCGCGTGACGGGCACGCTCGAGGCGCTGTGGCGCTACCACCTGGACCTCGCCACCTGGGAGTCGTTCACGAAGCGCTTGCCCGTCTTTGGCTCGCTCTTCTCGGTCTCGCTGGTGGTGCTGCCGCTGTTGCGACGGCTGCCGTGGGTCTGGGTGCTCGTGTTGGTGGTGCACGGCGGCATCGGCCTGTGGTGGAACTTCGCGCATCAGATGCGGTACCTCGTGGTGCTGGTGCCGGTGATGGCGGCCGTCGCGTACGTCGTGTTCGCGCACGCCTGGCAGCTGGGCTGGCCTGCCCGTATGGGCGTCGCTGCGGCTGTCGTGTTTCAGCTCGTGGTCGCGGCTGGCGTGCCCTTCTTGAAGACGCATGGCATGAACGGCGGCACCTCGGCGATGGCGAGCACCGTCGAGCACTTCAGCCAGGGCCTCACGTCCGCGACGCCGACCGCGCGTCTCCAGCCGTTCTCAGACTGGGAGGGCATGGGCGACCAGCTGCCGCCGAAGGCGCGCGTGCTGTACCACAACCGCTACCCCACCCTCGGCATCCACCACGTGGCGATGACGGACGAGCCGGGCATTCAATACGGCCTCTCATACGCGCGCCTGGGCACCGTGAAGGCCGTGCACGAGAAGCTCGTGCAGATGGGCGCCTCGCACGTCGGCTTCATCGAGGAAGACGGGCCGCCTGACAGCGTGGCCGGAGAGCTGCTCTTTCGCGCCCTGGTGGCCGAGCACACGGTGAACGACCGGGTCGCCGGGCTGTGGCACCACGCCGAGCTGGGGCCACCGCCCACCCTCGAGCGCGGTGACGGCGTCTGGTACCAGGGCTGCGGCGGCAGCTACGGCACGGGCCTGTACCGGCTGAGCGACCTCTCGGTGCCCGTCGACGGCGGCCGCTTCAAGCTGACGTTTCCGCCGCCGCGGCGCGCGGGCAACGACGACGCCGTGCAGCAGCACGCGCAGTACGCGGTGGTCGAGGCTGGCTGCGCGACGACGCCGCCCGGGCCGCCGTGGGTTCGGCTGAGCAAGGCGACGCAGCAGGGCGCGACGCGAACGTTCTACCTGCGGCGCGACGCGGTGATTCCCTTCGAGTGAATCAGCTGCCCGAGGCCTTCTTCGACTTCTCGTGCGCGTGCACCCAGCCGTCGTAGTGGCGAATGGCCGAGTCGCCGACGCGCTGCACGTGCTGGTTGTTGAGGTACGCCGAGATGGGGGCGGCCACGAGCGGCATCGCGCGGCCCAACGCCTTGAGGCCCGTCTTCGTCAGCACCATCGCGGCGAGGCTGCCCAGCACCTTGGGGCTCGCGCGCTGAATGGGGCCGATGCCGTTCGCGTAGCCGAAAAGGTCGAGCACGTCTTTCTTACCGCGCTCGTTCTTGAAGTCGGCCTTGAAGACGGTGCCAATCTCGACGAGCAGCGCGAGCTGCAGGTACACCATGCCGACGAGGTCGACGGGCACGGTGACGGCGCCGAAGACGCCGGTGACGCCCCCGAGCACGCTGGCGGCCTGTTTGCGCGAGTCGATGTAGCGCTGCGACAGCTCGCGCGGGCCGGCCGACGGGTAGCGCTGCTGCAGGTCGTCGAGTGACGCGCGCGCGCGAACCGCTTCTTTGTCGATGAGGTCCGACAGGCGCTCGTTGGCGAGAGACTTCAGCTTCGAGGGCGACAGCGAGTCGTAGAAGGCCACGGGCGCAGTATCGCCGCCGCGCCAGGAGCGCTCAATGCGCGGCTCTCCGAACGGCGGGTCGGCTCAGTAGCCGTGGTCGGCGAGGTAGAGGTCGACGAGCGCGCCCTCTTCGAACCAGAACTGGTTCGACTCCTTGTTGAACCACTTCGAGCCCGGCTGGGCGTTGCGCACTTCGAGCAGCAGGCGGTTGGTGTCGGTGTCGGCGACCGACGCGCGGGCGAGGCACGAGGCGAGCGGCCGGTCTCCGAAGCCGCCCTCGAGGCACACCTCGTCACCCGACGAGAGACGGCGCACGTAGATTTCACCCAGGTACTTCGCTTCGTCGCAGGCGGCGCCGGCGCTGCCGCCCTTCTTGAACTTCGCGCAGCGTGACGTCGCAGGTGCCTTGTACACGGGCACGTTCTCGAACCACCCCGAGGCGCCACGCGCGCGTGAGGCCCTGTCGTCGGTGATGCACGACGACGCGGCGAGCACCGCCAGCAGCACCGCCATCGGCTTCGTCATCGGTCTTCCCCCTCGAGCAGCTGTCTGGCGAACGCGTCGAGGCGCTGGGCGTCGGCGGGCGAGATGTTCAAGAACCGAATGCCCATGCCGTAGCCCTTCTTGTCGGGCACGTTCACCACTTCACCTTCGCAGCGAATGGTGCGGCTGTCTCCGGGCAGACCGAAGGACAACGCGACGCGGGCGCCGACGGCGTGCGGAATGGCGCGGTCGAAGAAGCAGCCGGTGGCCGAGATGTCGCGCGTCGAATGAAACGAGAAGCCACGCTCGTCTCGCACCTCGACGGGGAGGGAGACGTTCACGCGCACGCTGCGACGACGTTCGAAGTCACTCACGACG